>NZ_JBZRPK010000519.1:0-6525 GCF_058382125.1 Haloferax sp. s1 | reverse complement strand
GGGGACTACATCGACTATCCTCCGAATCTCATTTCGAGAGCGCTGGACGACGTGACCCGTGCGCATGTGCGGTCTCTCGTTTCCCCACGACGCTTCGGAACACGTCTCGTCAACGCAATACTCCCGGGATAGGTAGAATCGCCCAGACATAAATCAAATGCTGCGATATAGAATCTGCCCTTTTGGGGTTCACAGTTTCGGAGGATGGGCAATTTTAGCGTTTCTTTGACGCTGAATTAGTCTAGATTACGGGGAAGAGAGCTAGAAAACTTGTCCAATCCAGTTCATCCTCTGTGATTGTCAGAAACCATCCGAAAAATTCTGCCCAGAAATAGTGCCACCGCTCACGAGGGGCAAGTCGGAGTGTTCGTACACTTAGTCCGGCGGAAGCAGCGCCGAAGAGACCAACTCGACACACTCTCCAGCTGTAATGACTGGTGCGTAGTCCATCTCACCGTCAGCACCAGCTTTCAACAGAAAGTCAGTGAGCCGCCAGATATTGTACAAGAGGACCGCGAACACGAAGTAGAACAGCCGAACGCGGTAATCCTTCGAGGAAGTCTTCGCTAAGAAATCGTGTTTGATTGATTTGTACTCGTTTTCGATCTGCCAGCGGCTACTGTATCGACGACAGAACGCTTCAGCCTCTTCTGGCCGGACACGAGCATTCGTTGCGAAGACGGTTGTTCCATCCGACTTCGTCGAGGGAACGTAGAGGAACTGCATCGCGTGCGAACCTTGTTCGACGTGGACTGACGCCGACTCGACGGCGACATCTTGGCTGTCCTGCTCCATCTGCTCAATCGCTTTGCGCTCTGAGCTGGTGATTCGCTTGGGAATCAGGTAGTCCACGTTAAGATTCGAGAGCGTCTGAAACACCCTCATCGAGTCGAATTCGCGGTCACAGAGTACCATCTCGATTGGAACGTGTTCTTTCGCTTTCCGGACTAATCGCCGGACGACACGATGAATTCGATTTGGCGGGTTATTGTCCCACGCTGAACTCTCACGAACCGGTTCGACGGCCAAGACGAGCGGGATGTTTTGCCCAACAATCGAGAGAGTAGCAAACTTGAACGCTCTCCCCTCACCGTCTTTCGTCCCGCTCACCATCGACATTCCTTCAACGTTACCGAAGTAGGGGACTGTCGTAATGTCAAGCGCGACGGTCACTGGCCGTCGAAACGAGACTTCAGAGTCGATTACTGAGAGGAGCTGGTTAGTAGCGGCGTTGAATCCATCGAGGAGTGAATTTGCTTCGAATTGCTTGACTGCCCGGAGGTGGGTGTCACCATGCGGGCCGTATTCTTTACCACGTCGGTACTGAAAGCGTGCTGCGCCTTGGGCAGTCCCGCAGCCAACCATTCCCATGAATGTCTGTAACTCGAAAAACCGAGAGTCATCGTACGACGAGTTGTCTGCTCTGCCAGAGTCAAATGGCGAGAAACAGTGTTCACGAGCAAGGCGAGTCGTACGAAAGATTTCCTTGTCGTCGAACGTGGTTCCCTGCTCTTCTCCATTTTCAGACTTCTCTGAGTCACGTTCTTCGGAATCGGTGACTTCGTGCTTAGGACGTACTCCAGCAACAGATGGGCCGAAATCGTGGATATTTTTAACGAGTAGATGTGCGCCTCGTTTGACAAACTCGCGAGTGGCTTTGTCGAAGCGATTACGCCACGTCCTCGACAAGACCGACACATCAGGAATACGGTCGAGACCACACGCTGAGGCGAGTTCATGGTAGCCGGAGAGTTTCCGATAGCTGTTTCCAGTGATTTCGCGGTAGAAGAAGAGTTTGAGTATTCCCTGAAATGGGTACGATGCCGGATGCCACTCAGGATAGCCGTCTTCAAGCGTCAAGCCGAATTTCAAGTTCTTCGAACGCTTCAAGTAGTGACTTGCCGAGCCGGAGATGTTCCCGAAGGTTGAGACCAACAAGAAAAGCATCGGTCATTCGAGCAGCACGGGCTTCCATACGACCGATATTTTCAACGCTCCTCATCAATACCTCGACAAGCGATAGTCCAAGCCGGTATATAGACAGTGCTGTTAACGTTCAATTTGAATATTTCTGATAGTTATAATACGCAAACGCCGAAGACATAATCACAACTATACCTACGCCAGACACGCCATAAAATAGAGGATCAATTTGGCTTGGGAGGATATATCCGAGGACAAATCCGATGAGAAACAATCCAATGCCAAAAATAAGAAGATAAGTATACCGCTGTACCTCGTTGTCGGATTCATACGATTCCGAATTCATAACCCAACTATCAATTTGGGACTTGAGGTAAAATAGTTTTGTTGAATATATACCGTCAACTATACCTATATTGGCTGAGCATCTGCTGCACTAATCTTGAGTTCATCACCCGAATTATCTTCGATCCATGTGTCTTGCTCGACCGTTGGCGACACATCTACAGAAAGGGCTCCGTATCCGATTCCAATACCGTCAATATAAGCAGGATAGGGTGAAGAGTTAGCCGTGTACACCATCCAAATCGTCCGGTCTGAGTCAGAAATTGATTCGTCGTAGGGGTTCAGTGTGAGAGTTGCGTAGTTATACGCATTCGGTTGCTCCAGGGTGTCTTCGCCATCATTGTATTTCCACGCATATCCATTTGCGCTACGCGACTCCGTATCTAAGGATGCATAACTAGACGAACTATATCCATTTTGAGGGACAGACCATGAGTTCTCTTTATATGTCAGACCGATAACGTCTGGGGGAGATAGTGTCTGTGAGGTCCAATGCCAGTTGGCTTGACCGTAGTATTTGTCAGCGTAAGTGTCGTATTGGAGGGAAACGTCCAATTCAACGTTGTCCTTTGGTTGATATCCACTCTCCATTGTAGACACATTTCCGCTTGCCGAACCTGATTGCTCCTTTAGTACGTGTGCGGGTGTGTCGATCTTGGTTGTCTTTCGGCCGAATGTGAATCCATGATTTGCCAGGAACGAATAAAACTGTTCAAGGTCGTTAGTCTTCTCTAACACTCTCAGAGCAGCTTGGTGAACTTTTTCACTTTTCCGAGCATTTCGCTCCTGGCTGGCTGAAACAGTCGGTATTGCAGATAGGGCTGCAATTGATGCGGTGCTTTTCAACAAACTCCGTCGGGTTTGATTTTTTCGACTCATTGTATCCTGTTAGGCCAATTACCCAACAACAAAATCACATAACGGAGCATACATATATCTTTTGTAGTAAGTTCAATAGAAAATATTAAAATAATTTTCATATTAAGGCCAAGTTACACAACCTCATAGGATGGAAGTGTTGCATGTCTTCTGTTCAATCGAAATGTGGGTGAAATAGGACCTGTCTGTTGGTTTGTGTTTTATGTCACTTAGCAAATCTTTCCAAAATTCCTCACTGTGACGAATTCGAAAATCACGAGACAAGAACCTAATCAGATTCAATTGGTATGAAAATAAGACACGCAACAGAACTAAAACTCCGAAACTGTGGGGGTTACACCCTCAGAGAGGGGTCACGAGTTATCCCATCGATACCAGTGAGGAAGAGACGAATGGCTAGTCGAGGATGTCAGGAATACCGAACGGTGGTCCAGACGGAGACGGTCAGCCTCCTTTCGGACCCCCGAGTGTGACAAGGCCCACGCCGAGCGCGATTAGGATGCTACCACCGGCAAGCCCCTGCGGCGGGGCTTCCCCGAGCAGAACCACCGCGACCGGGACACCGACGACGGCCCCCACCGAGCCAAGAAGACTCAGATAGACCGGACCGCCGCGCTTCTGGAGGCTGAAGTAGAGAAGATACATGAGCAAAAACGTCGCCGCCTGAGCGATGACGAGCGCCGTCGGTGCGAGGTGGTCCGTGGGGATAGTGAGCGAAAACGCCTCGGAACCACCGTCCGAGAGTCCTGCAATCGCGCCGACGCCGAGTAGCATAACTCCGGACGTGGCGAGCATACCGGGGGCAAGTTCCTCCGGCGTCGCTCCCGGTGGCCAGCGCACCGTCCGGTAGATGTTCCCACCGGCGAGGAGAATCGGCGCAGTGAGCGTTGCGGCGACCCAGAAGGTGTCGACAGCCGGTTCGGAGAGTTTGAGAGCGGCGAGCAAGGCAGCGCCTCCCAGCGCGAGGACGACACCCGCCGCACGAGTAGTCTGGAACCGCTCCAGCCGAAGCAGGAGCGCGCCGAGATAGGTGAAAAGCGGCGGGAACGCTACCGCGAGCGCGACGAAGGCGGCCCCAACGCGAGGAACGGCGGCGAAAAACAGGAGATTAGGTGCGGCGACACCCACGAGACCAGAGACAACGAAGTACTCTATCGTTCGGGCGTTGAGCGACGGGAGCTGATTTCGGAGCGAACAAACTCCGACGAGGACGACCGCCGCACCGACGACCGACCACGCGAGAAAGGCCAACGGGTCGAGACCGACCACTCCAGCGAGCTTCGCAAGGTTCGTCGAAACACCGAGGAGTCCGCCCGTCGCGAGTAAGAGGGTGACCGGGCCTGCCCACGTGTTGGTTCGGACCATCGATACTCAGCGCCCTTCACTTTCAGCGAAGTCGAACTCGCCGTCGGTGACGACAGCGGCCAGTTGTTTCCGGTCGCTCGGCTGTTCACGTTCTCTCAGGCCCGTGGGCAGTGTATCTGGTGAACCTCGAACGCCAATTGCCGCCATCGCCTCGACCGCGTAGCCCGGTGGAGTCGAGAGAGTCGCTTCCGTCCGCTCGTAGTCGAACCCGCCAATCCCGTGGACGACCAACCCTCGTCTCGATCCCTCAAGAGCCAAGTTCTGCCACGCAGCACCCGAATCGAACGAGTGTGTTCGCGACGGCGTACCGTTGTGGTCGAACGTCGTTTTCGAAAGTATCACGGCGAGCACGGCGGCGCGTTTCGCCCAGACTCGATTGCCTTCAGAGAGAAGACCGAGATAGGTATCCCAGTGATTGCTCTCCCGAGTCGCATACAGGAAGCGCCACGGTTGGTCGTTAAACGCCGACGGTGCCCACCGGGCCGCCTCGAAAAGCGGCATAAATTCGTCTTCGGAGAGGGATTCGCCAGTCATCGCTCGAGGAGACCATCGATTCACGAACACCGGCGCGATATCGTAGCTCGGAGTACGGTACTCACTGATATCGGTTCGAAATTCGGCTTGCGGATTGGATTCAACCACAGCAGTACTAATCGAGATGTGAGGGAGAATCTGCGTGGAAACTATATTCTGTTTTTAAATACTCCATCCCGTATGATTCTCGGGCGATATTCCACACACGAACCAGTATGGTTAGCTCTGTTGAAGTCCTCAGTCACAGATAGTTTGTCGAGGCCGTGCTGAATACAGAGCGCGAATCGGTTATTGGAACCTGCGAGCAAGTTCGTAGGCGACAGTAGCAGGCAGCGTGGTGACGAGAAAACACAAAAATGAGGTCGGTTCGCTCGGTCGTTACGAAGAAAAGTGCGTTTTCGAACGGTACCGTCCGTCAGAGCGACTTCTCCATCACGACCACCGAAAGCGGTACTCGCTGGTCCTCGTACTGTTTCTCGATTGTTTCTTCCCCCGTCCGCTGATAACCCATCCGTTCGTAGAACGCGACTGCATTACGCGATGCCCAGAGTTCGAGATACGCTACGCCCTCTTCACGGGCACGTCCTTCTAGATGAGTGAGGATAGCCGAACCGACGCCCTGACGACTATAGTCCGGATGCACGTACACCGCCCGGATTTCTTGGGCTTTCGGAATCAGATGTCCGTAGCCGACGATATTGTCATTCTTCCCTGCGACCACGAGGTGGTGAGCTTCATCGTCGAGCGGATACTGCTCGACACCGCCGTCTTTCTCGGCCCACGCCGCAACCTGCGTTTCGTCGTATGCCGTCGGGCCAAAAGCGCGGATAGATTGGACGTGGAGAGCCAAAATATGGGGTGCGTCGTCCGGTGTAGCGGGGCGAACGTGAACCATACGTTCCCGAATCTACGAGCGATACGCGGATAGTACCAACTGCTCTGTCTCTTCGTCGCGCTCGTGGGCGAGTAGCGCTCGCTTCAGGTCAGTTCCACCCGCAGCCGAAAAGCCGCCGAGCGAGTCCGAACCGACGACGCGGTGACACGGGACAACCAGCGGTACTGGGTTTCGCCCGCAGGCCTGTCCGATGGCGACAGGGTGGCTTCCCACCACCTCTGCAATCTGCCCGTAGGTTCGAGTCTCGCCGTATGGGATGTCGAGCATCGCCCGCATCACATCCCCAGTGAACGAGTCGGGAATGTGAACGTCGGCGTCGAACGACCTGCGCGCACCCTGTTCGTACTCGGAAAGCTGGTCGCAGAGGTCGTCTGCCGAAGTGTCGACCAGTCGCTCGTCGAGTTCCACATCGAACCCCCACATCGTGACGTGCATCGACAACCTTTCGCACTCGGCGACTATCTATCTATGGCGTCCGCTCTGTAAGCAGAGAGGAGAGAAACAGTCGTCGCGGAAATAGAGAGCGCGTTACGCTTCGAGACCGAGACCGGCGCGTTCGAGCGCGGTGTCGACGTCGGCGTCGC
>NZ_JBZRPK010000520.1:0-6576 GCF_058382125.1 Haloferax sp. s1 | reverse complement strand
CGACAAGACGCTGCAAGGCCCGATTTCCCGCGTCATCGAGGCGCTCGGGATGTCGTGGGACGAGGTGAAAAGCGGCCAAGAACAGACCGGTCTCGGGAGCTTCATGTGAACGACCGGTGCGTTCGGCCCGAATGAAACTATATTCGGTTACGTACTGCTTCAGCGAGTAACGGTGTTTGGCTGACCAAAACCCGGGCACATGTCACGAATTGGCCGCAGTTCTTTGCGCTTTTGAAAACAAATTTTTCTTCTACAAAAGGCACCGGGGGTAAATGCGCAAGCATTATGGGCGATACTCCCCACCCTTCGAGTACGAGGCAACGAACCAACGATGGCAACTCTCGAGATTAAGAACCTCCACGCGCGTGTCGCGGAGGACGATGGTGAGCAGATTCTGCGAGGTGTCGACCTGGAAGTCAAATCCGGCGAGATCCACGCACTGATGGGTCCGAACGGGTCCGGCAAGTCTACGACTTCTAAAATTATCGCCGGCCACCCCGCCTACGAAGTAACCGAAGGCGAAATCCTTCTCCACCTGGAGGACGACGACTTCGGCGACCTCGACATCCCGGACGACGTTCGCACGTGGAACCTCCTCGAACTGGAACCGAACGAGCGCGCCGCGCTCGGTATCTTCCTCGGCTTCCAGTACCCTGCGGAAATCGAGGGCGTCACGATGACGAACTTCCTCCGAACCGCGCTCAATGCGAAGATTGACGAGCGCGAAGAACTCCTCTTCGGCGAAGACGAGGAAGCGGAAGAAGAGGAAGCCGGCTACGACACCTCCCCGATGGAGGGCAACGTCGACGACGGCGAAGTCGGTGTCGCCGAGTTCCAGAAGCTCCTCAAGGAGAAGATGGAACTCCTCGACATGGACGAGAAGTTCATGCAACGCTACCTCAACGCCGGGTTCTCCGGCGGCGAGAAGAAACAAAACGAGGTGCTCCAAGCTGCTATCCTCGAACCGTCCATCGCCGTGCTCGACGAGATCGACTCCGGTCTCGACATCGACCGCCTGCAGGACGTTTCGAAGGGTATCAACGCGCTCCGCGACGAGCAGGGCACGGGTATCCTCCAGATCACTCACTACCAGCGTATCCTCGAATACGTCGAGCCAGACCACGTTCACATCATGCTCGACGGCAAAGTCGTCAAGAGCGGCGACGCGTCTCTCGCGTCCGACCTTGAGGACAAGGGCTACGACTGGGTCCGTGAGGAAGTCTACGAAGCAGCGTAATCCCACACATCATGAGTTCCGACCAAGACCACCTAAAAGAGACAGACACGGAAGCTCGCTTCGAGTTCAAGAAGGAGCAGAAGGCCGCGTTCGCGGCCGAGAAGGGTCTCAACGAAGAGACCATCCGCGTCATCTCGGAAGACAAAGACGAACCCGAATGGATGCTGGAGCGTCGCCTGCGCGCGCTCAAGCAGTTCCAGAAGATGCCGATGCCGACCGACTGGCCCGGCCAGCCGGATCTCTCCGAGGTCGACGTGGACGAAATCGTCCCGTACATCCGCCCCGACGTCGAAGTCCGCGGCGGTGTCGACGACTGGCGTGACCTGCCGGACGACATCAAGGACACCTTCGACAAACTGGGTATTCCGGAAGCCGAGAAGAACGCCCTCTCGGGCGTCGGCGCCCAGTACGAGTCCGAAGTCGTCTACCAGAACATGCAAGAGCGCTGGGAGGAGAAGGGCGTCGTCTTCATGAACATGGACCAAGCGGTCCAGGAGCACGAAGACATCGTCAAGGAGTACTTCATGACGAAGTGCGTTCCCCCGAGCGACAACAAGTTCGCCGCGCTTCACGGCGCAATCTGGTCCGGCGGCTCGTTCGTCTACGTCCCCGAGGACACGACGGTCGACATGCCGGTTCAGGCGTACTTCCGCATGAACTCCGAGGGGATGGGCCAGTTCGAACACACGCTCATCGTCGCGGAGAAGGGCTCCGAAGTCCACTACATCGAGGGCTGTTCCGCACCCAAGTACTCCGCGTTCAACCTCCACTCCGGCGGCGTCGAAGTGTTCGTCGGCGAGGATGCTCACGTGCAGTACTCGACCGTCCAGAACTGGTCGAAGAACACCTACAACCTCAACACCAAGCGCGCCATCGTCGAGAAGAACGGCCGCATGGAGTGGATTTCGGGCTCGATGGGCTCGAAGGCCACCATGCTCTACCCCGCGTCCATCCTGAAGGGCCGCGGCGCCTCTGACAACCACATCACCATCGCCTTCGCGGGCGAGGGTCAGAACATCGACACCGGCGCGAAGGTCTACCACAACGCCCCCGAGACGAAATCGACCATCGAGTCGAAGTCCATCTCGAAGGACGGCGGCCGCACGAACTACCGCGGTCTCGTCCACATCGCCAACGGCGCGAAGAACTCCTCGACTTCGGTCGAGTGTGACGCGCTGATGTTCGACAACGAGTCCACCTCGGACACGATGCCGTACATGGAAATCAACGAGTCCACGGTGGACGTTGCCCACGAGGCAACCGTCGGTAAGATCGGTGACGAGGACGTGTTCTACCTCCAGTCACGCGGTCTCGACGACGACGACGCGAAGCAGATGATTGTCTCCGGGTTCATCGAACCCATCACGGAGGAACTGCCCATCGAGTACGCAGTCGAACTCAACCGACTCGTCGAACTCGAGATGGAGGGTAGCCTCGGATAACCAATGAGTGCGCAACTTCCCGCAAACCTGTCCGTAGAGACAGTACGAGAGATTTCGGACGCACGGGACGAGCCCGAGTGGCTCCTCGAGGCCCGACTCGAGGCCCTCGAAGCACTCGACGAGCTCGAACTGCCGGACGTCATTCAGACGCCGGGTCGCCGCTGGACGAACCTCGAAGCGCTCGACTTCGAGTCGCTCGTCGACCCGCTGAACCAGTCCGACGAGACGAGTCGCGAGGCTCCCGAAGATGCCGTCGTCCTCTCCTTTACGGAGGCACTCGACGAATACGGTGACCTCATCGAGGAACACTTCGGCTCCGTCGTCGACCTCGAAACGAACTACCTCACCGCACTGTCTGCGGCGCTGTTCACGACGGGGACGTTCGTCTACGTCCCCGAGAGCGTCGACGCCGAGGACGTGAAGATTCGCGCCGAGATGAACTCTCGGTCGCTCTTCAGTCACACGCTCGTCGTCACCGAGAAGTCCTCGTCTGTCACCATTCTCGAAGCCATCGAGTCGGGTAACGACATCGACGACGCACGGTACTTCTCGAACCTCGTCGAAGTCGTTGCGGGCGAGAACTCGTACGTTCAGTACGGGTCGCTCCAGAACCTCGACGAAGAGACCTACACGTACTCGCTCAAGCGCGGCGACACCGACACCTACTCGACCATCAACTGGATTGAGGGTAACCTCGGCTCGAAGCTCACCCGCAGCGACGTCGAGACCGAACTCAACGGCGAGGCTTCGGAGACGAAAATCGTCGGCGCGTTCTTCGGTCACGACGACCAGCACCTCGACGTCAACGCCCGCGTGTGGCACAACGCCGAGAACACGACTGCGGACCTCGTGACCCGTGGCGTCCTCGACGACGAGGCGCGCTCGGTCTACGAGGGCGTCCAGGACGTCGGCCGCGACGCCTGGAGTACGAACTCCTACCAGCGTGAGAACACGTTGATGCTTTCGGACGAGTCCGAGGCGGACGCGTCCCCGAAGCTCATCATCAACAACCACGACACCGAAGCGTCGCACGCTGCGACGGTCGGTCAGGTGGACAAAGAGGACCTCTTCTACATGGTCTCTCGGTCCGTCCCCGAACAGCAGGCACGAAACATGCTCGTCGAGGGCTTTTTCGTTCCCGTCCTCGAAGAGATTGAAGTCGACGAGTTCCGCGACGACCTCGAAGAACTCATCGCCGCCCGCCTGCACTAACCGCGTCTTCGGCGTTTTATTTTTCCTGCGTTGACGACCCGCGAGGGAACCGCTTAAGTAAGTTACTCCCGGACAGTTGTGTATGTACGTCGTGGTATCGTGTCTTCGAGCATTGTGGAGGACGAATTCATGAGCGTCGGGTATCAGGTCACTTCTGACCATCAACTGGCTCGACTCCTCCAGATTGGAATCGTCCTCGAAGAGGTCGTGGAGGCGCGCGCCTACCACCACCACGAGGAACTCGACGAAGACACACTCGACGAGGAGATTCGAGACCTCCTCTCGCACGCTGCTGAGGAGTCTGCCGACCATCGGGCACGTCTCGAAGCCATCATCGACCAGTTAGATGTCGATAGCGTGCCATTCGAGGAAATCGAGGCGCTCGTCGAAGCCCAGTACGGGCAGACGAAACCCGAGGACTTCGACGGTATCCTTTACGATCAACTCTACAACGAGGAGACCGCTTACAAGTTCTACGACGACGTTATCGGGGCTATCGAGGCGAGCGATGCACAGTTCACCATCGACCGCGAGGAGCTTATCGCGACACTCTCCAAGATTCGCGAAGAGGAAGCCGATGGCGTCGAAGAAGTGACCCGATTCATGGAAGAACGCGAGTGACACGATGAACACGGCAGACCAATACGTCAAAGCGATTTACCTGCTGCAGCAGATGGAAAACGGCCCGGCAGCCACCGGTGCACTCGCGGACATGATGGAGGTCAGTCCGGCGAGCGCGAACGAGATGATTGGAAAGCTGGAGTCTCGCGGCCTCGCCGAGCACGAGAAGTACAAGGGTGTCACGCTCACCGACGACGGCATCGTCCGCGCCCGCGACGCCCTTCAGACCTACTGCATCATCGAGCGCTTCCTCTCGAACGTCCTCGACGTCGAGGAGTTCCGCGCGGAGGCACGCGAACTCGAACCCGTTA
This sequence comes from Haloferax sp. s1, assembly GCF_058382125.1. NCBI lineage: Archaea > Methanobacteriati > Methanobacteriota > Halobacteria > Halobacteriales > Haloferacaceae > Haloferax > Haloferax sp. s1. Next base: position 1,753 of record NZ_JBZRPK010000520.1, on the reverse strand, counting down.
TCGACGACATGATCGCCGACCGGCTCGACACCATCATCGACCGGAACTCGGAGTGTCCCGACTGTTTCGACCCCGAGACGGACGCGTGCAAGTACCTCGATGTCTGTGAGTCGGAAGCGGAAACTGAGACGGAAGCGGCGGACTAACCGCCACCCATCGTCCGACTCGAACCGAAGCGTTTTCATTCACCTGCGGATAACCGACGAGTGCGAAGTCCCGTGGTGGTGAGCAATCTCGGAGAGATTGCGAGTTACACGGGGCAAGTGAACGACGTGAACGCAGTCCCGTGGTGTAGTGGCCAATCATAGCGGCCTTTGGATTGGTACGGTTCGATGCGTACCGAGAAGACAGCCGCTGACGGCGGTTCGAATCCGCCCGGGACTACTCAAACGTCTCACATAGTCCACGAGACTGAGAGAGGTGTCTGTCCGTCGATTTTTGCATCCTGTGTCCTGGGGGTACTCGGCCATGAGTGACCTCGAAGACGTGTCGAAGAGCTCGAAGCTCGCGAGGGACTCATCATGTGCGTTCAGAACTGCGTTGTGAGCGAGTTAACGCCTCGAACGACTGCCACGCCATCACGTACGACGATGTCATCTTCCCGACGACAGCACAGCTCACTGGCAACCACATCACTATCTTCGCGAGCATTCTCTCGGCGCTGTTCGGTGTCTTGTTCCCGTGCGGACCTTGGCGGCGGTGTGTCTCGTCGTCGCTGAGGTCGGATTAGTGAAGGAGACGGTGACAGCAGCGTCGAAATAAAATAGTGGGACCAGTTCTTACGGGCGCTGTCTCGATCTTTCTTTATACTATTGCCAGACTCCGTGTGCGCTCACGAGGACCGCAACGAGTGCCAGCGGCGCTTGCAGTCGCTTCTGACGTAGCAGGTAAACCGTGGTACTCTCAACCAATATGGTATTGAATATGTTTCGACCGCGGCCATTGGCGGGTGGACGCTTCTAGCGGGCTCTCATCCCGAGTGAGGTGTGGTCCATTATGTGTGTCGTTTACCATCGCTCGCCATCCACTTACTACATGAGTTCGGCGAGGTCGTTGATGGCGTTCGAGATGTTCTTGATGTCACGACAAACGAGGCGCGCTACCGGCTGATTTTCGGGAGGAGTGTTCGAAGATATGCCGATTCTGTTGATAAGATCAGTTAGATCATCAATCGATTATAGCCAGTACGATATGTCCTATAATCAATATAGATATAGTTACTCCAGAGAGGAAGAAACGATTGTTGATCTCAATTCCTTGATGTACGAGTACTGTTTGGAGAATCAAAGAAAACACCGCTCCAAAAATCAATAAGAATATGGATACTATTTGTAGTCGGGTCGGATGATTCCAGTTACTTGTGTCTCGGGTCAAGAGCCGAGATCTGAGTTTTTGAACTATTCCCATGTCTCAACTACTCTTCTGATTCATAATCAACTTGTCGGGAGATGAATAATAATTCAGCTATAGTTCAGTGTTCAAACTTGGACTACAGGGCACTGTCTAGTTAGTGACCTCCTCAACTGGTGTTCGTCCATCGAGCGCTTGATGCGGTCTCTGAAAATTATAGTATTGCGCAAATTGTATGAACCACTCGCGGAAGCGCCCATGACTGCCCACCCACGAATTATGGAAGCGGTCGACTCGCATTTTGAGAGTATGAAACCATTTTCGATGAGGTTTCGCTCGACGTAGTCAAGCCGACCGCTCAATCCTAATCGAGAGAGGGCAGTCTGATAGCCGTAGCCATCGA
>NZ_JBZRPK010000707.1:0-19585 GCF_058382125.1 Haloferax sp. s1 | reverse complement strand
GAATGTGGCGGGCGAGCTTCGAGTCGTTGTCTCGGTCCGGCTTGTCGATGAACGTAAAGATGAGGGCGAACCGGGGGATGAGCGCGGGCTCGAGGGCGGTCTGCTCGCCGATGGGCTCGTACTGATCGAAGCGGCCGTACTTCGGGTTGGCCGCACCGATAACCGAGCACCGGGACTTGAGCGTCGCGTTGATACCCGCCTTGTTGACGCTGATTTGTTGTTGTTCGAGTGCTTCGTGACTAGCCGACCGGTCCTCGCTCCGCATTTTATCGAGTTCGTCGATGGCCGCGACTCCGCGGTCTGCGAGCACGAGCGCCCCCGCTTCGAGCGTCCACTGCTGGCCGTCTCCAAAGTCGTCGCGAACAGCACTCGCGGTGAGTCCGGCCGCTGACGACCCTTTTCCCGAGGTGTGGACCGACCGAGGGGCAATAGTGTCAACATATTGTATTAGCTGACTCTTCGCCGTTCCAGGGTCGCCGATAAACAGCATGTGGAAGTCCCCACGGATGCGTGTCCCGTCCGGTAGGTGTTTGGTGACGCCCGAGAACAGTTGGAGAACCATCGCGAGCTTCCGCTCGTCGTAGCCGAAGATCGACGGTGCGACCGAGTCGACCATCTTCTCGTAGATGTCGGGTTCGTTCGAGAGTTCTTGGATGGCCGCAACATCGTCGTCGGTGATCTCCATGTCCTCGAAGTCTTCGTCCTCGACGGTGACCGACACGCCCTCCATGTAGTAATCGAAGACTGGCGTCTTCTGGTTGCCCGACGACTGTTGCTCGATGTGGAGAATGCCCGTGACAGTGACGTGGTCACCGGCGGTGACCTTCCCTGTGATGTCGTCGACGAGGTTGATGTCGATGCTCTGTGGCGTCTCGCCACCGCGCAGGCCTTCTGGGGATTCCTGGACGCGAATCTTTTGGGAGTCAACGAAGTTCGACTGGTCGAAGTCGATTTGGAACGGGCCCTGACGCTCACAGCCCTGACACTCGTGGGGTTCCTGAAAGCCTCCATCACCCTGTGGGATGTAACTCATCGTCCCGCAGCGCTGGCACTCGAATGCGGCTTCCGTAATCTTCGGGCGCACGTCCGTTGCCTTCCGGACGATCCCTTGGACAGCGATGAGCGTCCCGATGTGGTCGTCGTTGACTCGGATGTCGCGGATGTCGGTGGTGTCCGGGAGATTCTGGAGGCGTACGTGCGCCTGCCCGAGTTTCACGTCGGCGGGGAGGTCGAACAGACGGAGGCCCTCTTCGGCGTACTCCTGATACTGCCCGGGTTTCTCGACGTAGTCGTCGGCGAGCTCGGGGTCGTGGTTGTACAGGTCGTCGTAGTCGATATACAGCGAGCGCTTTTCTTTCGGGTACTGCTGTGCGAGCGTCCCGATCTCGTTCCGGTAGTAGTCGCGGTAGAACGCGATGAAGCGCTCGGTGAGATCTCGATTCTGCGGTCCGGGTGTGGTTGCTGACATTGGTGAGGCGCGATTTTCACGCGTGAATAATCCGTGTCCAACCGTTCAGACCGCCGAAAGCGACGGTGGACGACGGATTGGACGACGGCGTTGTGACTGACTGAAGCTTGCTTACAACTGCTACTACAACTGAACTTACACCGGATGAAACGGCGGTGGGATGGTCTCGTGAAAGAAAACCATCTCAGCGAGCCTCCTCTGATTCGCCGTTATTCACGCGTGAAAGCACGCCGTCGCCGTTCACGTGGTCGAGATCAACGCGGAGTTTCTTCCCGTCGGACTCGCCGTAACTGAAGCCGTCTTCCTGGGCGGCGAGTTGCATGAGCTTATAGCAGTACCCAGCCGAGGGCTCGCCGTCGAACACCGACCAGAGGACGTCGTCGTACGTGATGGAGAATCGTCCGTTTGAGGCGTACGCTCGCTCCATCACGTAGTCTTGGACACGCATGATGCGCTCTTCGCGAGAGAGTTGGTCGTACGGTGTCGTCTCGTCGGGTAGGATGGCCTCGAGCTTGCCGACGCGGAAGACGAGCCGTTCACGCTCTTGTTCAGACTCAGCGAGGTCCTCCCGAAGTGCCTCGATTGTGTCGGCTTGGTCTTCGATGAGTTCGAACGCACGGGTCATCCGCTCACGCATGAGTTCCTCGCGAGCTTCCAACTCTTCGACGCGGTCTTCGAGGTCACTCATTCCGACCACTCCTGGTGGCGCTGCCACGCTCGATAGTCGGCGCGCGTTCCGTACTCGAAAGCAAGCGCGATGGACGCGACGTACCCGAGTCCCAGCCCGAGTGCAAAGGCCTCATTCGCTGGCCAGAATGCTCCAAACTGTGCGGCCACAAGTACGGCAAGTAGTCCAAGGTCGGCCCCGCTCTTGCGGCCGTAGCGAGTGTCGTGGACTTTAATGAGTTCGAGTGTCGGGGGGCGCTCACTCATCGTCGAGCACCTCCACGATCTCGTGGCCGTTTTTATGCTCGTCACAGACGGTCCGGAGACCCTTCTTTGGCACTCGAACCTTTGCGGTTGCGTGCTCGTAACACCCGAGGCAGCCGCACCCGGGTGAGCGGGAGATAGCCATTTAGGCCCACCCCTCATATTCAGGGACGTAGGCAGGTTTTGCAGGCTGCTGATAGCTCGCTTTTATGTAGCCTGCGCTCAGGTTAGTAATCATTATACGCCGCGTGGCCCATCCCGAAACCATGCAACGACGCGCCGCGGCTATCTCCGTCGTGTTCTTCCTGGTCATCGGTGCCGGTGCATACTCACTCATCGCGACTGCATCGACGCCGTCGATCAGTTTCGAGAACCCCGAGTACTCGCTGGCACAGGGAGACGAATTCTCTGTCCCCAACAGTGACCAGACGTTCACAGTGTCGTCTATTACCGAGGAAGAGGAATCTGGCGGCCACGGTGGTGGCACCACAATCGTCCGCTCAGGTGAACTCACCTACGTAAACGACTCTGCCCGTTTCACCGAGACGTGGGACAACGCGAGCACGATTACGCTCGCCGGCACGGACTACCGTGTCGAAGTCCCGAACGCCTCCAACCCGAGCGAGGCGACGCTGGTCGAGATTCGAAACGACACGGCAATCCTACAGAACGACCCGAACGCCGACAACCAGACAGTCACCCGAAACGGTGAGCGCTACGTCGTCGTCAACGGCTCGACGCTCGTCCCCGCCGGAGAGTACTTCCCGGCCAACGAGACGCGCACCGTCGCCGAGGGCGACTCGTTCACCTACGACAACCATTCGGTCACCGTCGCCGCTGTCGAGACGAGCGGCGTGACACTCGAATGGTTCGCCTCCGAAGAAAAGAAAATCGAGGTTAGTAACGAGGCGAACGTGACGATCGACGACCAGAAGTACCTCGCGTACTTCCCCGCGGGCGGCGAAGAGATGGTCCTGACCACGAACTACGATAGCTACGAGCGGCAAGTGGTCGAGATCGAGCAGTTCCACGAGACCGAAAACGGTCTGTGGGGCATCGCAATCGTCTCGTTCACGGCTATCGTGTTCCTCATCGGTCTGGCGTTCCTCCCGTCGCGGTACTGAACGCGCCGCCGTCTCACCGTTTTTCGCGTGTGTTGCCTACGCCGAGCCACGCGATTCCCACCCCGACTGCGACCGACGAGACTGCCCCGAAAATCTGGAGGGCAGCAATGGCCACACCACCGCTTGCGTAGCGCCACGGCGCACCGACGAGCGTTCCGACTCCGACGAGAACGACGAAGACGCCGACTGCGATGACGAGCCACGCGCTCCATCGGGTCGCGATTCTACTACTCATAACCATTGCTAGTTCGCCGTATGAGGACAAAAATGGACGCGAGACGCGACTGGACGTGAGTGATAACTGAACGGCGAGACACAATCAGATGTGAGTGACAACCGAACGGCGAGACCGCAGGTACCCGAAAGAACGACAGACGACGGTTGACCCTCCATTCGAGCCGAAGAAAACACTCGCCGGTGGAATTGTTGTTCGAGGTGAAATAGGGGGGTTCGACCGGCCTACCGACGGAGGAAGTCGAGCAGTTTGTAGTCGTGGTCCGGCGTGTAGGTGCGGAACAGGAGGCTGTTTGCCAGCACGGAGACCGACGAGAACGCCATCGCGCCGGCGGCGAACACCGGTTGCAGGAGACCGAGCGACGCGAGTGGAATCATCGCGGTGTTGTAGCCGAGCGCCCAGAACAGGTTCTGTTTAATCTTCGCGAGCGTCCCTGCGGAGATACGAATCGCCTTCACCACGTCCTGTGGGTCGTCGCGCATGAGCGTCACGTCCGCCGCTTCGATGGCCACGTCGGTCCCAGACCCGAGTGCAGTACCGACGAATGCGGCGGCGAGTGCGGGCGCGTCGTTGACGCCGTCGCCGACCATCATAACCTTGGTGCCGTCCGCTTGCAGTGACTCGACGGCGTCGGCTTTGTCCTCGGGGAGGACGCCCGCGCTGACGTTGTCGGGGGAGATACCGACCCGTTCGGCGACGGCGCGGGCGGTCCGTTCGTTGTCGCCGGTAATCATGTGGACAGAGACGCCACGTTCGCGGAGCGCAGTGACTGCCTCGGCAGCAGATTCCTTGACCTCGTCGGCGTCGGCGACGACACCGGCGAGTTCGCCATCGACGGCGACCAACATCGCGGTCTTCCCGTCGTCTTCGAGGTCGCGGAGGGTGTCTTCCGCCGGTTCCGGGTTGATACCGTCTTCGGAGAGGAGTTTGCGGTTACCGACGAGCACAGTTACTCCGTCGACGGTGGCGCGGATGCCGTGGCCGGGAACGTTCTCGAAGTCGTCCGGGTCAACGAGGTCGATACCTCGGTTCTCCGCGCCATCGACGATGGCGCGCGCGAGCGGGTGCTCGCTGTTTCGCTCTGCGGACGCGGCGTACCGGAGGACTGCGTCCTCGTCGAGGGTCTCGTCCTCGCCAGTCGTGACGACGCCCGACCCGTCGGCGGCGGGACTGATAGCGACCACGTCGGTCAGCGTCATCTCACCTTTCGTGAGCGTGCCGGTCTTGTCGAAGACGACTGTCTCCACGTCTTTGACGCGTTCGAGGATGTCACCGCCTTTGAACAGGACGCCGTTCTGTGCGCCGATGGCTGTCCCGACCATCGTTGCGGCCGGGGTCGCGAGTCCGAGGGCGCACGGGCACGCGATAAGTACGGCCGAGGCGAAGACGACGACGGCGAACTCGAACGTAGAGATTGCTCCGCCAGCGGCGGCCGGACCGCCAGCGATGAGTCCCCAGACGGGAAGCGACTGGATGAATCCGGCCAGCGCCTCGGGAAAGAGGAACCAGACTGTTCCCCAGAAGAGGGCGTTGACGATGACCGCCGGAACGAAGTACGCCGAGATGCGGTCGGCGAGGTTTTGAATCTCCGGTTGGCGGCCCTGTGCCTCCTTGACCATCGAGACGATTTGCTGGATGGCCGTTTCGGAGCCGACTTTCGTCGCTTCGACCACGAGGACGCCGTTTTGGTTCACCGTCGAACCGACGACTTCGTCGCCGGACTCTTTCGAGACGGGGACGGACTCCCCGGTCACCATCGATTCGTCGACCGCGGAATCACCGTCGACGACGACCCCGTCGGTTGGAATCTTCTCGCCAGGGCGGACTTTCATCCGGTCGCCGACTTCGACCTCGTCGAGGGGAACCTCGCGTTCGGTTCCATCGTCGTCGACGAGCGTCGCCGTGTCGGCTTCGAGTTCGAGAAGCGTCCGAAGTGCCTCCGAGGCCTGTCCTTTCGAGCGCGCTTCGAGGTAGTTTCCGAGCGTGATGAACACCAAGATGAGTGCGGCGGTGTCGAAGTAGAGGCTCCCGGCGAGGAGACCGACGAGCACGGCGACCGAGTAGAAGTACGCCGTCGACGACCCCATCGCGATGAGCACGTCCATGTTGGCGGTGCGGTTCTTCACGACCGCCTTGTAGGAGTTCACGTAGAACTCGCGACCGAGAACTACCTGCACTGGCGTCGCGAGGGCGAACCCGAGCCATCCAATCGGGATGCCGATTCCGGGAATCGTCTCGGGAAGCCCCGCGGTCGTGAATAACTCGACTGCGAGCATCCCCAAAAGCGGCAACGAGAGCACTGCGCCGAAGAGTGTCAGGCGCTTTTGGCGACGAATCTCCTCGTTTCGAGCGGCGTCGCGGGCGCCTTCGGCTGACTCGCCGTCGTCACCCTCATCTTCGCGAACGGGCGCGTATCCGGCGTCTTCGACCGCCTGATAGAGGTCGTCGAGGCTCACGTCGGTCGGGTTGTACGTCACGTGCGCCTCGTCGGTAGCGAAGTTAACCTCGGCGTCGATGACGCCCGGAACCGATTCCAGCGACTTCTGGTTCGCGTCCGCGCAGTTCGCACAACTCATGCCGGAGATGCCGACGGTACGTGTCTTCGAGACTGCCTCGTAGCCCGCTTCCGAGATGGCGTCGTAGATGTCTCTGAGCGATACCTCCTCTGGGTCGTACTCCACGGTCCCTTCGTCGGTGGCGAAGTTGACCGTGGCTTCGGACACTCCGTCGAGTGCCTCGACCGCTTCCCCGACGGTGCGCGAGCAGTTCGCGCAACTCATGCCGCGGATATCCAGGTGTGTCGTTCGGCTACTCATGTTAGTTCTAGATACGTGACCCTCTCTTACCTCGATTGTGCCTTCGGAACCCAGCGGGAAGGGGCACCCGAACTTTCGATTCCAAACTTAACGAAACCGAATGCCATCGGCCATCCGACCCCCGCGGCCGTCTCAGTTTTCACTCGCCTGTGCGCCCGCTTCGAGTCGGTCGTACCGGTCTTCGAAGCGACCCAGACAGGACGAACAACAGAAGTGATAGAGCGTGCCGCCGATACGAGCGCGCTCACCCTCGCTCGTCACGGTGTTACCGCACTCCGCACACTCCAGCGCAAATCCGGTTCCGTTGACCGTCGGCGTCCACTCTGCGGACTCGACGAGGCTAACCTCGTAGTCGCGAACGGTCGAGAGGTCCAGCAGTTCGTGCAACTCGGCGCGAATCGAATCGCTGCCCAGTCTGGCGTGAAACGTCACGTCTCCGTCGGCGGAGACGAACAGGTGTTCGACGGGTTCGGCATCCCGCAGCGTGTCGCGTACGTCGTCGACAAATGCCGGACGGACGGCGAGTCGGACGAGGACGGGTGTGCCACCCGAGAGCGTGGATTGGTCGAGGTCGACGGTGAACCGCCGGATGACTCCCTCTTCGCGGAGGCGGTCGATTCGGTCGGAGACTGCTGGTGCGGAGAGGTCAACTTCGGCCGAGATGTCGCTGAACGGTCTCCGAGCGTCTTCGGCGAGGAGTTCGAGGATACGGAGGTCCGTCTCGTCGAGGTTGCGCATGGACCTCAGTTGGCACTACGAGGAAATAGGTGTTTCTCGGATTTTGCTTTTGATTCCAAAGTCGGCGTCCGCGAACACCCAATAAAACAAAAGGAAACCCGACTAAATTGAGAGGGGCGTACGTTGTATCGATGAGTACGACAATCTCAGTTACGGGTATGACCTGTGAACACTGTGAGCAACGCGTCGCAGAGGCACTCGCCGAGGTTTCGGGTGTCGCTTCCGCGACCGCCGACCGCGAGGCTGAAGCCGCGACGGTCGAAGGGGACGTTGACTCCGCTGACCTCGTCGCCGCCGTCGAGGACGCGGGCTACGAGGCGAGCGTCTGAAGCGGCCGACGAGTGCTTGAGTGCCCTACGAGCGTCTAAACGCGCTGTGCGTTCTTGAGTGCGCGCCGTATCGCGCTGTTTGAATTCCTCTCGGTTCGTCAGTTCGTGTCCCGATGCGTCGGCTTACGTAGTTATTCGATAGCTGGCAGAGGCACACCGGTACTTCGCCGGTCTCTCGTCTTCGCCGTCTCGGCGACCGTTTCGACGCGACTGTCGTCGTCAAAGACCGGGATGGGTGGAGGGGACCCGGCCGAGGTACGGGACATCTGGAACGAGGCATGTGTGCGTGGGGAAGTAGATACGGCATCGCAGGGAATCGCAGCACTGCCACGTTCCGAGTAATTGTATGGAGAATTGAATATTCAATCGCTGGGTTGGTATGTGAACTCCGGTCCTGATGGCCGTCAGTCGTGGTCATCGATGTCGCCCATCGCCTCGACGATTTCGCCGAGTAATTTGCTCTGTCCGCGACGGAGGTTCTTCGAGACGGCGGTCTTGGAGATGCCGAACTCGTCGGCGAGTGTTCCGAGGGTCGCCTCACGCGGGGTAGTGAAATACCCGGTTCTGTGGGCGGTTTCGAGTGTCTGACGTTCGACCGTCGACAGGGACCGACAGGCCTCTAACATCGACTTTGCCGGTCCCACGTGCTCGATGAGGTCGAAGTAGTCCTCGAACGTAATCGTCGCCCGCGACTCGACGGTAAAATCGTTGTGCCGGTCGAGTTCCGAGAGCGCGTCGCCGACCACGTCGTTCTGGTCGAACCCGATGTGCCAGCGTTCACTTCCGTTACTGGCTTCGAACGCACCCGTGAGATACCCGTCGTTTTCCCGAACCGCTTTCATCGCGTTCGTCTGGTCCGCCGCGTTCTTGATGATAGCCTGGTCTCCCCGTCGAGAGAGCAGGCGGTAGTCCTTCATATTGTGATGCCCGCGGAGTGTTTCGAGGCTGGCGTCGAGCGTTTCGACGCTCTCCGCTTTCACTAACACGCGCGCCTCGAGCTGTTGCCGGGCCGTATTAAAATCCCAGTGGAGACCGGTAAACGAAACCTCGTGTTCCACCGTGGTGTCGATGTATGGACAGTCGTACTGTACCATATCCAACATGAGCGATTCCATGCTAGGAGTTGTCAATATTCATTATAGATAAGCATTTTCATGGGCCGTGGTTTCGGCCTCAGAACGCGGATTCGGGTTTATAGATAAACCCTTGTCACTTTATCCGCCCGTTGTGTCATTTGTTATCTATGGTCTCGGATTCACACGAAGACCCGTGTCGACACTAGTGGATACCAATGTCATCACCACACACACCATTCGATAGGCGTACCATGCTCAAAGCAATCGGTGGAACCGCCCTCGCAGCATCGCTCGCAGGGTGTTCGGCGCTCGTCGGCGACGACGAGCCGTCACAATCCGGGGAATCGGCCGATGTTCCCGACAAGCCGATTCAGGCGGGCCTTCAAACGTTCACGGAGGGTGCTGCTGCCGTTCTTGGGTTACAAACACAGTACGGTGCGGAACTGGCAGTGCAGCGAATAAACGAGGCTGGTGGTATCGCAGGTCGAGAGATAACGCTGGAGGTCGTCGAAGAGGCCGACGCCCACGTCGAGAACTACAAACAGTTCGTCGATGAGGGGAAAGACGTGACGTTCGGCCCCATCTCGAGTGGCGGCCACGCTGCGCTCGCCCCAGAAGTCGAAAACCAGGGCGTGGTGAACGTCGGAACCGACGGGACGGTGACGACGTTGTACGAAGAGACGGTTCCGGACCCGACGTACTCGTTCCGGTTCCAGAACCACGACGTAATGGAGTGCGTCGCCGCCGCCCGAGCGGCCGTTACTCGACTCGGAGCGGACAACATCGACACCATCGCGGGAATCAATCCGAACTACGCGTTCGGGAAAGACGAGTTCGGCACGTTCAAGCAAGCTATCCAGAAGCTGACTGGTGCGGAAGTCGTCTACGAGGGCTACCCCGACCTCCTCGCAGAGGACATGTCGACTCACATCACCGAAGTCAACAATAACCAACCGGACGTGACGTTCTCGTCGAATTGGGGCGGCGACGCCACTACGCTGTTGAATCAGGGTGCGGCGAACAACATGTTCGAAAATACCCGCCTCGTCGGCTCCGTTCTCTACAGCGCCGTCAACGACCTCAGCAAGGACGTCGTCGAGCAGGCAAACGCCGTCTCCGGGTCGAGAAACTTCTACTGGGGAGAACCGACGCCGTCCCGGTGGAAGCCCGGGAAGCAACTCCTTACAGCAGCACGCGACCAGTGGGATATCGTCCCGAGCGCACACTTCATGAGTGGCTATGGAGCGGTAACCGCTTGGGCGACCGCCGCCGAGAAGGCCGTCGAACTGGCCGGTGGGTGGCCCTCGCAAGAACAGATTGCGCGGGCGCTCGAAGGCCACGGCTTCTACACGCCCGCGGGCTACCACGTCATGGGCATGGGCCACCAGGGCCTCTCGAACGCCTACTACGGCGATATGGTCTGGGACGACGACCTCGGCGCACCCGCACTCGAGAACGTCACGATGAACAGTCCACCCGAACTCGCCCCGCCACCGGGCGTTACGGCATCCGATTGGATTTCGAGTTGGTGACGCACCCGATTTTGACACTATGATAGGACTCGAAAACTTCGTCACGCACACGCTCCACGGAATCCAGTACGGGTTCGTCTTGTTCCTCATCGCCTCGGGCCTGACCATCGTCCTCGGCATCCTCGACGTGTTAAACCTCGCACACGGCGAGTTGTTCGCGCTCGGTGCCTACGTCGGATTCTCCATCATCGGGTATTTGACTGGGCTCGTCGCCCCGCCCACGACGCTTTCGACACAGCTCGTGTTCCTCGGCATCGTGCTCCTCGGAGCAATCGCGACTGCGGCGGTGCTCGTTCCAGTTGGGGTGTTCCTCGAAACGACGTTCTTCCGACCGATTTACGAGCGCGACGAGGTGTATCAAATCGTCCTCACCTTCGCGTTACTCCTCATCATCAAGGACGTGAACAAGTTCATCTGGGGCCCATCGCCGCTCCGACTGCAGGACGCTTACGGCGGTATCAACTCGATACCCCTGATGTCGCTCGTCGGACTCACGTATCCGACCTACAACGTGGTCATCATCCTCCTCGGATTGGTGACCGTCGCGGCCCTGTTTTGGTTCTTCAACCGGACTAAGACTGGCCGAATCATCCGCGCGACGGCCATCAACCGTGAGATGGCGACCGCAATCGGTGTCAACACCAGTCGAACGTTCACACTCGTATTCGCACTCGGTGCGTTCTTCGCAGGATTCGCCGGTGCACTTGCGCTCCCACCGCGATTCGCTAGCCTCGACATGGGGGCGAACCCGCTCGTGCTGTCGTTCGTCGTCATCGTCATTGGGGGACTTGGAAGCCTCCGCGGTGCCTTCGTCGCCGCACTACTCGTCGGCGTCCTGAGTCGGTGGGCCATCTGGCAGTACCCTCCGGCGGAACTCGCAGCCCCGTTCGCAATCATGGCAATCGTCCTGCTCGTCCGTCCGGAGGGGCTCTTCGGCACGTGGGGTGAGGTGGCATGACTGAACGGTCGCGCCCGGGGCTGGTCTCTCACAATGGAGAGACACGCATCCGTGTGATGAAGGGTCTCGAACTCACGAAGCGGCAAGCCGTACTCGTGCTCGTAGGGTTGCTCTTCGCATTTGCCATCCCCGACCTCGCATTGATGACGCCGAGTCTGCAACTGACCGTCGTCCACCAGGGACTCCTGTTTGGTCTCGCCGCGGTCGGACTCAATCTCCTCCTTCGCCACACGCGACTGGTGTCGTTCGGTCACGCGGCGTTCTTCGGCACCGGTGCGTACACCACGGCCGTGCTTGCGGCGAAGTACGACGTGAGTTCGTTTACGGTTCTTCTGGTCGCTGCGGTCGTCGTAGCGACGCTCGTCGCGGGGATTATCGGGTATCTCTCGCTTCGCCACACGGGACTGTACTTCTCGCTTCTGACGCTGGCGTTCGGGCAACTCCTGTACGCGCTCGTTCAGGGACAGTCCTTCTTCGGGTCGAGCGACGGACTTCCGGTTCGCCCCGGCGAGGCGCGCCAACCACTCGTCTTCGGTCTCGCACTCGACCCGGAGGCGTACGCAGTGGTCCTGTACTACCTGACTATCGTTATCCTCGTGGTGTCGCTCCTCGTGATGTGGCGGCTGGTGAAGTCGCCGTTCGGGAACGCCCTCGACGCCATCGGACAGGACCGAACCCGCGCACAATTTATCGGAATCCCTGTCCGTCGGTACGTCTGGACCGCGTTCGTCATCTCGGGTATCTACGGCGGCGTCGCGGGCGCGCTCTACGCGATGGTCCAACAGCACGTCAGACCCGGTCCGGTGTTGTACTTCCTGCGCTCGGGAGACATCCTGTTTATGGCTATTCTCGGCGGCTTCCAGACCCTACTGGGCCCGCTCGTGGGTGGTGTCATTCTCGTGTTCTTGCAGGACGTTGGACGCGACGTGACCGCCTACTTCGACGCACTCACTGGATTCGCGCTGCTCGTCATCGTCTTCGGACTCCCGCGTGGACTCGTCGGGTCGCTTCGGTCTGGTGGTCTGTTGTCCGGTGCGGGTCGAGATTTCCGAGAAGACCCGACAGTTATCACAGTGTGGGTCTCGAACGGGCTGGCTAGCCTCATCCGGTCTGTCCGGGAGTGGATTAGCGACGTCCGGTCCGCGCTGGGGGTGCGGTAAGATGCTCCGCGCGGATTCTCTCCAGAAGTCGTTCGGCAGCGTCCGCGCCACCGACGATGTAACCGTCGAGTTCGGGAGGACGGAGGGCGAGATGGTGTTTATCGTCGGTCCCAACGGGGCCGGAAAGACGACACTCATCAACCTCCTGACTGGACACCTCGAACCGGATTCTGGGCGCGTGCTTCTCGACGAAGAGGACGTGACACAACTCTCTCCAGACGAGCGCGTTCACGCGGGACTCGTGCGGAGCTTTCAGGTCGTGAAACTTTTCGAGGAGATGACCGTCCGCGAGAACGTGCGGACGGCGGTCCTCTCGAAGCAACGGCTCACGCGAAGCATGTTCAGCCTCAAAGACGAACACGACGGGGTCGAGTCGACTGTCGACGGACTCATCGACAACTTCGGACTCGCAGAACACGCCGACACGGTCGCCGAAGAGCTCGCGCACGGGACGCGTAAACTCCTCGACGTTGCAATGTCGTTCGGTCTCGACCCGGAGTATCTCCTTCTCGACGAACCCACCGCGGGAGTCTCGACGCGAGAAAAGGAGTACGTCATCGACACGATTGCCGAGGTGAGCCGCGAAGAAGGCGTCACGACGGTCACAATCGAACACGACATGGATATCGTCACCGAGTATGCCGACCGAGTCGTCGCGCTCCATCAGGGCGGTATCCACGGCGAAGGACCACCAGCTATCCTTGAGACGGACGACGAACTCCGTCGCTTACTCTTGGGGGTGGAAGCATGACGCTCCTCGAACTGACCGGCGTCGACGCCTCAGTCGCCGGGTTCGATGTCACGCACGACGTGTCGCTCACGGTCGGCGAAGGCGAGGCCGTCGGTCTCGTCGGTCGCAACGGCGCTGGGAAGACGACGACATTCAGGAGCATCATGGGTCTCGCAGACGTGACCGGTGGCTCGATTCGCTTCCGTGACGAGGAGTTGACCGACTTGCCAGCCGACCGTATCCCCGGCCGCGGACTCGGCTACCAACCCGAAGACCGCAAACTGTTCACGGGGATGACCGTCGACGAGAACCTTCGATTGCCCATCTGGTCGCTCGGCGACGAGCGAGGAATCGAGGACGAAGACGCCGTCGTAGACGATGTTTACGAGGTGTTCCCGGAACTCGAAGAGCGCCGTGAAGCGAACGTCGAGAACCTGAGTGGCGGGCAAGCGAAGATGACTGCGGTCGGGAGAGCGCTCGCGCTCCAGCCCGACCTGTTGCTCCTCGACGAACCGCTGGAAGGACTCGCACCCGTAGTTGTCTCGAACCTCAAGCAACATATCACGGCCATCAACGACCTCGGCATCGCGGTCTTGGTTGCCGAGTCGAACGCGACCCACGTCCCCGATGTCGTCGACCGAATCTACGTCATCGAGCGTGGCGAAATCGTCGCCAGCGGTGACCCGAACGAACTCGTCGAAGAGCCGGAGATTCAGAAATTAATGCAGGGAAGCGGGATGTAGGCACGGACTGAGAGACACCGAAGGCCGGTGCCTTCTAACCCAGTGACGCACGCGCTGGTGACGCCGAGCGTGGCGAACACGCGTCTTCCCCGTCTGTTTATATATGAACCACGTCACTTTCCGTCCAATATTGTCATGCTATACCTATGCACAGAGAACTACTTGCAACCGAGTTCCTCGACCGGGCACGGAGGTACTACGGTGAGATGGACGCCGTGGTGACGACTGCCGGAGACCGAGTAACGTACGACGAACTCGGTGACCGAGTCGACCGACTCGCTGCGGCGTTGCAAACCCGTGGTGTCGAGAAGGGGGACCGCGTCGCGGTCATCGACCCCAACACGCGGTACCACCTCGAATCGGCGTATGCGACGCTTCAAATCGGGGCGGTTCACACCCCGTTGAACTACCGACTGACGCCGAACGAACTCGACTACATTGTCAACGATTGCGAGGCGAAAGCCATCGTCGCCGACTACGAGTACACAGAGAAGATAGACGCCATCCGCGACGAGATTCCGACCGAGGTGTTCGTCACCACCGACGCCGACGCGGTCGCAGGCGCTTCGACGGCGGGCGCGTGGGAGGATTTCGACACGGTCGTCGCCGACACCGACCCGGACACGTACGACCGACCAAGTATGGACGAAGCCGATATCGCGGCCATCAACTACACCTCAGGGACGACGGGGAACCCGAAGGGCGTGGTGATGACACACCGGGCGGAGGCCATCCACACCTACACCTCCGTCGCCCACCAGGAGATTCGCGACGACGACGTGTACCTCTGGACGCTTCCGATGTTCCACGCGAACGGGTGGGGGCATATCTTCTCTCTTACGGGAATGGGTGCGACTCACGTCTGTACCCGCGGTGTCGGCCCTGCCGATATCTTCGAGACAATCGTCGAAGCGGACGTTTCGTACCTCTGTGCCGCGCCGACGGTGATGAACATGCTCGTCGACTACTACCGAGAACACGAACCGGAGACGCTCGGCGACAACCCACTACGTATCGCATCCGGTGGTGCCGCCCCGCCGGAGGCGACGATACGGACGCTCGAAGACGAGTTCGGGTGGCACTTCAAGCAGATGTACGGTCTCACCGAGACGGGACCGCTCATCGTGTCGTCCGACTTCCGTCGCTTCTACGACGACGACAGCGACTCTCGGTTCGCCATCAAGAAGAAGACGGGAATCGGTTTCATGGGGTGTGAAGTCGCGGTCGTCGACGAAGACGGCGAGATGGTGCCCCGCGATGGGGAGTCCATCGGCGAGGTTGTCGTTCGCGGCAACCAGATTCTCGAAGCGTATTGGGACAAGCCCAAAGAGACGGAGAAGGCCTTCAACGACCGTATCAAGGGGTGGTTCCATACGGGCGACCTCGCAACGGTCGACGAACGGGGCTTCCTCACGATTCAAGACCGCAAGAAGGACATCATCATCTCCGGCGGCGAGAACATCTCCAGTCTCGAACTCGAAGACGTTCTGCACGACCACCCGGCCGTCTCGGAAGTCGCAATCGTCCCGACACCGAGCGAAAGGTGGGGCGAGTCACCGAAGGCGTTCGTCCTTCCGACCACCGGCGATGCACAGAACCCCGGCGTCACCGAAACCGAATTGGAGTCGTTCATGCGCGAGTCGCTCGCCGGCTACAAAGTGGTCAAAGAAGTCGAGTTCGTCGAATCGTTGCCCACGACGGCGACTGGAAAAATCCAGAAGTTCGAACTCCGCAAGCGCGAATGGCAGGCCGAAGACCGGATGGTCGGTGAGGGATGAGCCGGTCGATGAAGGCTAAGATTGGTGGATAGATGCGACGCTGCGGTTCACATATGACCCCATCTCTTATTTGATAAGTGTTCAAATAGTAACATATGAATTTGGTAGCACACGACGCGAATTCGGCAGATGGGACTCGTCTTCGAGTCTGGGAGCGTACTCCCGAGAGTGCGGACGAAGCCGTACTGTTCCTTCACGGGGGTATGACCTCGTCGCAGGCGCTTCTCGCGCCACCCGTCCCGGACGACGATTCGTACTCGTGGTTGCATCGTGCGGCCGAGCACGGACAGGCCGTTTTCGCGGTCGACATCCGTGGCTACGGCGAAAGTGAGCGACCACCGGAAATGCGGGTCCCTCCCGAGGAACACGGGCCGCCGGTTCGAGCGAGCGACGCGGCGATGGATGTCGAAGCGGCCTACGAGTTCGTCCGCGAACGATTCGGCGCGGTCCACCTCGTCGGTATCTCGTGGGGGACGATGACCGGCGGCACGTTCGTTACGGAGTCGGCCCCCGAACTCGAATCGCTCGTCCTGTGTGCGCCCGTGTACGTTCCACCGTACGACTTCGAAGAGGGGCTTGCCGGACTCGGTCTCGAACCCGACCTCGACGCGTACTACAAAGAGGAGAAATCGACGGTGATGAAACGACAGGGGATGGAAGAGACGACACCCCTGTTCGAGGCAGTCTGGGAAACACAGGTCGCCTCGAATCAGGGCGTCGAGGGAGAAGACGCGTACATCGCGCAGACGGGGGCACTGGCCGACGTTCGAGCCGGGTGTAACGGAAACCCGGTGTACGACGCGGGGGTTATCGAGGTTCCGACGCTCGTCGTCCGCGGCAGCGCCGACCCAGTCGCACGCCGGGACGACGCGCTCACGCTGTACGACGAACTCGGCGGCGACGAGACTCAGTATCTCGAAATCGGCGGTGGCACCCACTTTATGATGCACGGTCCGCACAGACAGGCGTTGTACGACTCGGTCTACGACTTCCAACAGCGCATCTGAAGCCCGACAGCGAATCTGTAGCAATCCATCCACAACTGGGACCTCCTTTCGAGCACCCCCCGAGACGGACTGAGTGTGCTCAAACATCCGGCCGGGTTCGAGGTCGGCGTCCTGTTTATCGACGCGCTCAATCTCCAGATTGTCAGTGCGGATTTCGTGTGCGAGACCGTCTCGGTCGGCGCGATGCACCTCTCTGCGGCCGAGGTGTCTTCGCCGCGTGTGGCAGCGGTGACACGGTGGTTGAGTGTCGCTGACGGTGATTGTCACCACACCACGACCCTTGGTTGGGTGTGTCTCACATCCAGGGTACACGTACAAGAGGTTCGACACCAAAGCCTGACTATGTCTCGACCGAGCGACGACGACTTCCAAAGACCGGTTCCAACCGACCCGATAGATGACACGCCGACTGTCTTCTGTTCACGGTGTAACGAGGAATGGGACCTCTCGTACGAGTTGGACGAATTACAACTCGGCAATCAGTCGGTCGAACAGTTTGCACTGGACCACCACCGCCACACCGGACATTTTCCGGACGGTGTCACCCCGTGGGTCGTCAGTTGTCGCCAGTGTCCGGACGGTGAGCAGTTCCTCTCCGAGACGCCCGCTCGGCGCTGGGCGCGAACACATGCCCGTCACACGCGACACGATGTAGCACTCAGTCATGCAGACGACGAGCAGTCAATCATCGCGCCCGAATAATCCGACTCGCTCCGGTTCGGGAACGAGTCGTTCCGCGTCTCGGGGTCAGTCCCCGCCGACGCCAACGTCTGCTGCCGTCGGGTTAGTCACGACATTCGCGTGCTCGACCGAGAGTCGCATCTTCGTATCCGTACTCTCCGAGGGGACGACCTCGAAGCCAAGTCCGAGATAGACGTGAATAGCCCGTCGGTTCTCCGGGGCGACGTGGAGTACAAGCGCTTCGAGGCCTTCGACTACGGCCTCGGCGACGATGTGTCGACAGAGTTCGGTTCCAATACCTCGGTTGTGACTCTCCTGATGGACGAACACCGCGATTTCTGGCTCGGGGTCGTCTTGCGGCACGTATGTGACGTGGCCGACGACGCTCTCGTCACCGATGGCGACGAGATTGCGGCCGCGCTCGGTTAGTCCTTCGAGCCATTCGGCGACCCGCGCGTCGTCGACTGGCGGAAGCCCCATCGACCGGTGTTCTATGGCGTAGTCGCAGTACATCTCGTTGAGTGCCTCCCAGTCGGTTGGCTCGTACGGCCTGATGACGAGTCCTGTTCCCTGCGCGTCGATGAAGCGTGGGCAGCGTGGCGGACAGTAGGGCGTACCAGTACAGTGGCTCGGATCCCAAAAGGCGGGTTCACTGCCCTCTCCGGTGGTACTGGCCATAGTAGAAAAATACGTCACTCACCCATTTGATAATGTGTCACATTCTCATTCTATGGGATTCGTCTACAACGACCTGCTGCCTTCGTTTTGCGGTGGTCATCGGACTGGTCTATTACGTTTTTAGGACTCCCTAAAATCCGAAAATTGTTTATCCACTTAGGTTAGCCTAAAACCTATGAACACAGATGGAGACGACTCGGGGAACTCGACACGTCGGTCGGTGTTCACCCAGCGGACTGTAGAAATACTATCCGACGCTGACGAACAACTCTACGACGCCGACTGCGCCGCCAACATCGTCTCTGGTGAGTTCTAAATGACGAGCACTGACCCGGGCGAAGTGACCGCCGTGGACGACACGGGTGACACTTCTGAACTAACTGACACTGTCGACGTGGTCATCGTCGGCGGTGGCCCGTCAGGATGCGCCGCCGCCGTCTTTACGGCCCGATACGGTCTCGACACCGTCGTCTTCGACCGCGGGAAGTCAGCCTTCCGGCGGTGTGCCTACCTCGAGAACTATCTCGGATTCCCCGCTGGCATCGGCGTGGATACGTTCTCCCAGTTGATGCACGAACACGTCGCCGAGGCCGGAGCCGACTACGTGCAGGACATGGTGGAATCCGTGGACTACGCCGACGGCGAACCCCGCTTTATCGTCGAGACGCAAGATGGTCGCCGCGTCGAAACCGACCAGGTCGTCGCGGCCGCGTGGTACGACGGGGAGTATCTTCGCGGACTCGATGGCGACGACGCGATGTTCGAACTCCACGACCACCACGGCGAGGAACACGAGCACTTCGACTCGTCGTACGCCGACGATAACGGGCGGACGCCGGTCGATGGACTGTACGTCGCCGCCCCATCAGGTGCCCGCAATGCGCAGGTAGGAATTGCCGCCGGTCACGGCGCGCACGTCGCCCGGTGTCTGCTCGAAGACCACCGGAGTGAACAAGGATTCCCCGGCGACCTCGCTGCACACTACGATTGGCTTCGCCCAGACAGCGAGTTCCAAGGTGAATGGAGCGACCGCGACCGCTGGCACGAGTGGTTCGACAACCAGATTCCGAATGACACAGACATCGCAGACGACACCGTCACCGACCTCCGCGAATCCTACATCGACCGTGCCTTCGAGACGCGCCGGACCGACGCGGAAGTCGAAGAAGCGGAATCGCGCGGTCTCCGGCGACTCGTCGAGACGATTGGGACCGAGCGAGTCCTCGATGCAATTCCGGACGAGACACTCCATTCCTATCACCGTGAGCACGAACTCGGAGGTGCTGAGTCGTGAGCGGAGCAGGCAGCACGGGGCAGGCGGGGCAAACGGAGCAGTCGATACCGAGCCGGTTGTTCGGTTGGATGGACGCTTCGCTCGTCTCGCTTTGTGTCGGGAGTCTCATCATCGTCGTGCTCGGCGGACTCGTACAGGTTAGCTTCGGCGCGTTCTCGATGAGTATCGAAGAGGCGTGGCGTGCCGTCTTCGACCCCGCGGTTATTTTCGACCCGCAGGTCTGGCAGGTGTTGCTATTCGGCGGGGAGCTTCCGGAGCTCGGGAAGCGGAGGCCCGACGGCTGGGAGCGCCGTCTCCCACCCGGCCTC
>NZ_JBZRPK010000521.1:0-6586 GCF_058382125.1 Haloferax sp. s1 | reverse complement strand
GCGGCGAACTCGACCGTGTCGGTGACGAGTTTGAGCGACGGTTCGGGCGGAATGACCCACTCCTTCTGTGCGATGAACTCCTTGAGCATGTCGTTCTGGAAGGTCCCTCCAATTTGGTCACGGGACACACCGCGGTTGTCCGCGAGCGCGACATACATGGCGAAGACGACCGGCGCGGAGGGGTTGATGGTAAAGGACGTGGTCACATCGCCGATGTCGATGCCGTCGAAGAGGACCTCCATGTCGCGGAGCGTGTCGACGGCGACGCCTTCCTTCCCAACTTCGCCATCCGAAAGCGGGTCGTCCGAATCCTTTCCCATGAGCGAGGGCATGTCGAACGCGGTCGACAGTCCCGTCTGGCCGTTTTCGATGAGGTAGTGGAACCGCTCGTTCGTCTCTGTCGCGGTTCCGAACCCGGCGAACTGGCGCATCGTCCACGTGCGGCCGCGGTACATCGTTGGATATACCCCGCGGGTGTAGGGCGACTCACCGGGGAAGCCGAGGTCCTCCTCGTAGTCGAGGTCGGAAACGTCCTCGGGCGTGTAGAGGTCGTCGACCTCGTGGTTCGAGACGGTCGCAAACCGGTCTTTCCGCTCTCCACCCTTTTCGTGGAACGGGTCGCGAGTCTCTGATTCCCACTGTTCGCGTGCCTCGCGAATGGACGCCAAGTCCTCGTCGTCGTACATGGTCATGAATCAGGATGGGCGATGATTAATTATTCGGGTATTTTCCAGTTGGTATTGCTTCGACAGACAGACCATCGTGCATATCACTCCCCGCCGACCTAGCCCCGGGTATGCACGACTTCGAGAACGACACGGGCCGACCGCTGGCAGCGACCCGCTCGGTTGCCGCGACCGATTGCTTCCCCGTCGGGCGCTGACACCAGATGGCACTTGTTACCCCTACGGCGACCCGGTGGACCGCCGCCGCGGTGGCTCTCGTGTTCGTCCTCGCAAGCGTTTCGTTCGTCGTTCCCGCCACGGGGACGGTTTCACCGGTTCCGTTCGACGACACCGTCAAGACCGGCGGCACGTCGGTCGATATTCTCCTATCAGATGGCGAGGGTTTCGAAGTCCCGGTTGCACAGGTTCATTTCTCGCGGTACCGCTACGTCATCGGCTACTACGACGTGACAACCGCGGCCGCCGACATCTCGACCTCCGAAAGTGCCCGCCAGTTCGGCGACCCGCTCGCCGTATTCGTCACTGACTACGCGACGGTCACTCCGGCCCTCGGCGAGGACAACTACCTCCGAACCGAGAACAACCGCACTCCCGGTTGGGTCAAGGCATCTGAGGCGTCGTTCGTCGTCGACTCGGGTGCTCGCGTCCCGTCCGGCCCCATCGCCGTCCCGTTTTCAGATGCTGACGCCGCGCAGTCGTTCGCCGACGAACACGGTGGCGAAGTCATCGATTGGCGGACGCTTCAGGACCGAACCGGCAGTCCACTCTCGTCACGACTCGCTGCCTTTGAATCGTCCGTCAAGTCCCACCACGACTGGGCCAACCAGACCGTCGCTGCGAGTGATTCGCTGTTCGACCGCCCCGTCTCGACTGTCGTGGGCGAGGATGCGCCAACCGTCGAGGCAGCCGTCGAATCGGCACCGAACGGCACCGCCGTCTACGTCCCCGCCGGAACGTACTCGGTCGAGTCGGTCGACCTGAATCGCTCGATTACCCTCGTCGGGGCCGGAACCGAGACGGCACTCGTCGACGACGGCAACGACACCGCCGTCCACATCCGCGCCGACCGCGCCGCCGTGGCGAACCTCTCTATCTCCGGCGTCGGTGATGTCGGCACCCGACGCATCCGTGTGACAAACGAGTCTGTCGATTGGGACACCCGCGTCCAACTCGCCTACGGCCGCGGCGACACCGGTATCGTCCTCGACGGGGCGAACGGGTCCGCGGTTCGAAACGTCCGTATCGACACGCCCGCAAGCGGCGTCATCGTCCGCGAGAGCGCGAGCAGCGTCCTCGACAATCTGACTGTACAGGGTGCTGAAGACCCATCTGACGGCTTCATGGGCGTCGTCCTCATCGGCGAGCGCTCGGTCGTCGAGGATTCGACGTTCCTCGACGGACGCGACGGTGTCTACACCCACCGCGCGGACGGGAGTGTCGTCAGGAACAACCACATGGAAGACGGACGCTACGGCGTCCACGAGATGTACACTTCGGACATGCTCGTCGCCGACAACGTTGTCCGCGAAAACCGAATCGGGGTCATCATCATGACCCGCCCCGTCGGAAACCTCGTGGTCGGAAACGACGTGCAAGACTCGAACTTCGGCTTCATCCCCGCCGGAAGCGACACCTACGTCGCCGACAACGTCTTCGCAAACAACGAGTACGGCATGGACGTAAGCGGCGACAGGCAAGTGTACGTCCGGAACGTCGTTGCTGGCAACGAAATCGGCGTCCGCGGGAGTTCGACCTTCCCGACGAACGTCGTCGTCCGAAACGATATCGTCGACAACGACGTGCAGGTCGAATCGGCGCTCGGGCCGATGCGAACGTGGACCCGAGAAGGCGACGGCAACTACTGGGGCGACCTTCCGCTCGAAGACGCCGACGGCGACGGGGTCTACGACCGGGCATTCCAGCCATCCGGGCCGGTTGACGCCGAACTCGGCCGAAGCCCCACCGCACTCGTCCTCTCACGGTCGCCCGTGATGGACGCTCTTCGCCGCGCCCGCGACGACGTGGCCGGACTCCGCGGGTCCGGCGTCGTCGATGCTGCGTCCCGGACGGAGCCAGTACAACCGGACGTACTCGCCAGAGTGAACGCGACGGGGGAAGCAGATGTCTGAACGAGACTCGGCGGCCGGAGAGAAAACAGTGCAAGAGACAACAGACACCGCAGGCGCGACGAGTACAATCGATTCGGACAGTACAGTTGATTCGGACGAATCACACTCACCAGCTCACGCAGCCCCGGCCATCGAGGCGACTGCCCTCACGCACGCGTTCGGCGACGTTCGCGTCCTCGAAGGCGTTTCACTGTCGGTTGCGCCCGGCGAAATCGTCGCACTCGTCGGTCCGAACGGGTCGGGGAAGTCCACGCTCCTCCGCTTCTTGACGAAGGTCCGCGCCCCCGACGAAGGCACCATCTCAGTCGGCGGAAACGGGGGCGGAAACAATCGTGTTGGCTACCTCCCGCAACAACCCGGTTTCCGAGACGGCTTTTCGACCGCCGATACGCTCCGGTTCTACGCGCAGTTCGTCGACGAGGAGGTGGATGTCACCGAAGTGCTGGACCGTGTCGGCCTCGCAACTGCGGCGAACCGCCGCGTCGGTGCTCTCTCCGGCGGGATGACTCGCCTACTCGGTCTTGGACGAGCGCTCATTGGCGACCCGGCCGTGCTCGTCCTCGACGAACCCGCCAGCGGCCTCGACCCGGGAATGGTCGAACGACTGTTCGACATCGTCTCGACGCTCGCCGAGTCAGGGGTCGCAGTCGTCCTCTCGTCGCACAACCTCGGCCCGGTCGAACGCACCGCGGACCGCGTCGTCGTCCTCGATGGGGGCCGGTTCGTCGCCGACGGCCCGCCGCGTGAATTAGTCGAGCCGGTCGGTGCGAGCGACCTCCAGACGGCGTTCGGTGAACTCGTTTCGACCGACGAGGTGGAAGGCCGATGAGCGACGTCGAAGACCTGTTTGCCATCGCGGCCCGCGAACTCCGGACGGTCGTTCGAACACCCGCTGTCGTCGCTCTCTCGGTCGTCTTCGGCTTGACTGTCGTCGCCGTCGCGGCCGCGGGGACCGGTTCACGCGGCGGATACGTCCCGCTCGTCCTCGACTTGGTTCCCTTCGTCGAGGCGCTCGTCCCGCTTCTCGCCTTCGCGCTCTGCTATCGGGCCGTTCTCACGGACCGACGGACCGGCGAGTTGGACGTACTCCGGACCTTCGACGTGTCTCGTCTCTCGTACGTCGGCGGCGTCTACCTCGGTCGGAGCCTCGCGCTCGTGGTCGTCGTCTTCGGGTCGCTCCTCGTTTCGGCCGCGACCGTTCCCGTGTTGTCGCCGGAGAAATCGGCGTTTCTAGCCCTGAACGCGGCCGCCGATTCGCCGGTCGCGTTCGTCCGGTTCGCCATGCTCGCAGTGATATTCGCGCTGGCGACTGCGGCGGTCGCACTTGCCGTCTCCGCCGCCGCGCGGACCGCTCGGCAGGCTATCGCACTCGCCGTTGGGTTGGTCGTCGCCTTCGTCGTCGGCATCGATGCCGCGGCGGTCGCGGGACTCGCCTCAGGAACGTTCGGTATCGACGCCGTGCCGCTGGTGCTCGCGTTCAGTCCGAACGGAGCGTTTCGGTCGCTCGTCTTCGGCGTCGCCGTCGAAACGGGAAGTCATACGTCGCCGTTGGTGTCGCTCTTGGGTCTCGCGGGGTGGCTCAGCGGAGCGCTCGTGCTCGCGGTGCTGACGGCGTGGAAGCCGGTCGACTAAGTCGCAAGAAAGAATCCGAAACGCGTTTTCGATACGTTACCCGAAGTTCTCGATTTTCGCCGCGTCAACGTCGCCGCCGGCGCTTGCGACAGCGTCGACGGCGGCGTCGACGAATCCTGCGAAGCCGCAGACGAACACCTGTTCGTCGTCGCCGTTTACGAGCGCGCCCGACACGGCCCCGGCGAGGGCGGCAGCGTCGTCGGAGACGACGACAGACGCAACGCCATCGCGGAGCGCGTCGAGTCGGTCCTCGTGCGCGGGCGCGTCATCGAGATAGACGACTGCGGCTTCGTTGTCGTCGGCGACCGCCGCCTCGGCGATACCGACCGCAGGGCCGATACCCGGGCCACCGGCGAGAACGACCACGCGCGCCTCGCCGTCGTAGTAGCTGTCGCCGAACGGACCGGAGAGGTCGATGGTGTCGCCCTCGGCGAGCGATTCGAGGTGCTGGCTGAACGGCCCGGCTTCCTCGGGGTCGATTCCCACGGTCACTTCGAAAGTGTCGCCGACGCCGGGCGACGAGAGCGTATAGAAGCGGGCGTACGACTCGCCGTCGACTTCGGCGGTGAGCTTCACGAACTGGCCCGGCTCGGCCTCGAAGCCGTCGGGCGTCTCGAACTCGATAGCGACCGTTCCGGGTCCGACGTTGCGGGCCGCGGAGACGGTGACGGTTGCGTCCATGTGACCCGCTTCGACGTAGGCTCACAAGGGCCTTGCCTTCCCGGATAGGGTGAGAAATGTGACCGCGTCTCGAATCCGGAGGAACTTGCCGCGAGCGGCCGGAATCGGGTGTAATTGGACATTTGTCCACCACATTCCGAAACAGTGGCTAATCAGATTGTATAATCCGGTGATAAACACATTCTAGGGACCTGTATACCGAGGTTTCGTTTATGAACAGCACCGCTATTTCACACAAACTTTCAGAAGGCTTTTGACCCGGCTATGGGTAGATTTCACTCAGCATGCCTGCGGACTTCAACTGGGCCATCGGCGGCGAGGCTGGCGATGGCATCGACTCCACGGGGAAGATTTTCGCTCAGGCACTCTCCCGGGCTGGACGGCACGTGTTTACTTCCAAGGATTTCGCTTCGCGAATCCGCGGCGGCTACACTGCATACAAAGTTCGGACTGCCATCGACCCCGTACAGAGCGTCGTCGACCGACTCGACGTGCTCATTGCACTTACACCACGAACGATTGAGGAGAACCTCGACGAACTCCACGACGGTTCGGTCATCATCTACGACGGTGACCGCTCGACGATGGCGGACGTCGAGATTCCTGAAGGAATGGTCGGGCTGGACGTTCCCCTTCAGGCGCTCGCAGAAGAGGCTGGCGGCGCAATCATGCGTAACGTCGTCGCACTCGGCGCGGCGTGTGCCGTCACCGACTTCCCTATCGAGAACCTCGACAGCGCGCTCCAGAAGCGCTTCGGCGGGAAGGGTGAGGCAATCGTTGAGAACAACAAGGAGGCGGCTCGCGCCGGACTCGAATTCGTACACGAGGAATTCGACCACGAATTCGACTACGACCTCGAGACGACCGACGAAGACTACGTCCTCCTGAACGGCGACCAGGCCATCGGTATGGGCGCAATCGCCGCCGGTTGCCGGTTCTACGCTGGCTACCCCATTACACCGGCGACGAACGTCATGGAGTACCTGACCGGGCGTATCGAACGCTACGGCGGCCACGTCGTGCAGGCGGAAGACGAACTCGCCGCAATCAACCTCGCGCTCGGTGCTGCGCGCGCCGGTGCGCGCTCGATGACCGCAACCTCCGGTCCGGGTATCGACCTCATGGCGGAGACGTTCGGTCTTGTCGCCACCTCGGAGACGCCGCTCGTCATCGTCGACGTGATGCGCTCCGGTCCTTCGACCGGGATGCCGACGAAGCAAGAACAGGGCGACCTGAACATGATGCTTCAGGGTGGCCACGGCGAGATTCCGCGCTTCGTCGTCGCACCGACGACCATCTCCGAGTGTTTCTGGAAGACCGTCGAGGCGTTCAACCTCGCCGAGAAGTACCAGCTTCCGGTCTACGTCGCCGCCGACCTCGCGATGGCAGTCACGGAACAGACCTTCTCCCCCGAGACGTTCGATATGGACGAAGTCGAAATCGACCGCGGCAAGGTCG
>NZ_JBZRPK010000522.1:0-6611 GCF_058382125.1 Haloferax sp. s1 | reverse complement strand
GTCTGTTACAACATCAGTGTGTAGTTGAACAAGCGAATCAAATGAAATGTGGTGTCTACAAAAGAAACAGATGAACAGGTGGTTCTAGCACTCTCGTCGTGAAATTCTGCAATAGATAAATTATTGATGCTTCAACCCGGTGAGATATGCCTGATTTCTCTAAAGGAAACAGCGAGAGTTCCACGGGTCACCTGACCCGTGGGTGAATCGCGTACGCTCGCCTAATGTTCCGTCTCCTCGATGTACCGACGAACCACGTCCTCGGAAACAGCACCAGTCGTCCCGACGTAGTAGCCATCCTTCCACAGGCCACTTCCCCAGAAGTACCGCTGTTTGAGTTCAGGGTGGCGTTTCAGAATCGTTCGGCCCGAGTAGCCTTTGAATTGCTTAGCAATCTCGGCAGGACTCCATTTCGGGTCGGCCTCCACGAACAAGTGAACGTGGTCGGTGGCAATCTCCATCGACACAATCTCGTGACCGGACCGTTCGGCAGTCCCCCGGAACAACTCCGCAAGTTCGTCTCGAACTAACTCCAACATCCCGTGTCGATACTTCGGACACCACACGAAATGATACTTACACAAACTAATCGAATGTGCATGACTCCTGTATTCACCCATTCGAATCTCTACGTTTATTATCATTTGATTCGATAGTCAAGGTATGGGTATCGAAGAAGTCACGAAGACCGCACGTACTCGACTCTGCATAGAGTCTGGTGAGCGGTCGTGGCTCAAAGATGCCCGTTACACCGCACGAGACATCGCCAACGACACACTCCGACTCAAGCAAGACGGCTACTCACGCACCAAGATTCAGAAGGAAGTTGACCGCAAGGACTTCCTTCGTAACAACAAGTGCGCGGTTGTCGGGAAAGCCCTGCAAGCGTGGGACTCCTACAAAGAACTCCTCAACTGGTGGCACGACCAAGACGACACCAACGTCGGGAAACCGTCGCCACCGGCCACGGACAAGAAGGGAACATACCCGCTCGTCATGGCACACACCGAAGGCTATCGACTCACCCAAAACGACGAGACTGACCGTATTCGGTTCCGTGTGAGTCCGAAGCCGTACAAGAAGGTGAAAGGACACCTTCGAGGACGACCGGAAGACCTCAACCTCATCGAGTCAGCCTTAACTGAAGACGAATGGTCGTTGGGACAGGCCGAACTCCTGTACCGAGATGACGTGTACTACCTACACGTCACGGTCAAAACAGAAGCCGAAGTGCCTGAACCTGAAGACGCGGACACACTCGTCGGCGTCGATATTAACGAGCGCAACATCGCCCTCACCGCTCTTACTCGTGAAACGATGGACACGCTCGGAACACTCGTGCTTGACTACGGCTCGGTGAAAGCCGAACGCCAACGCCACCACACCATCACGAAACGCTGTCAAGAACACGGCCAACACTCCATCCACCACCAACTCGGAGAGAAAGAAGAACGCTACACCGAGTGGGTTCTTCACCGGATGTCCCGAGTCGTGGTGGAGTTCACACAACAGTTCCCGAACCCGGTCATCGTGTTCGAGGACTTGAGCGGGATTCGAGACGCCATCAAGTACGGCACGTACATGAATCGTCGTCTGCACAAACTGCCGTTCCACAAGTTCGAGCAACAGGTTCGATATAAAGCGACATGGAACCAGATTCCGTGTGAGACGGTCGAGTCGCCGTACAATTCGAAGGCGTGTTCGTGTTGTGGTCATCGGGGATACCGTCAGGGTCGGCGGTTCCGATGTACGAATGATTCGTGTGAAGTTCAGCAAGACCATGCTGACCGGAACGCGAGCGTGAACGTGGCGTGGCGAGCGTGGGCGAAACACGCTGGCGTAGACGTTGAATCGGTTAATTACCGGACTCGCAAAACCCAACCATTTGTTCGGAAGGTGAGCCTGTCTGGGTCGGGGCGTTCTGTAAACCGCCCATCCTCATCCCGCGAAATCGCTTCGCGTGGAGTGCTTACGACATAGGCTGAGGGAATTACAAAAGCCACGGGTCACCCGACCCGTGGTCGTTTACAAGCTAATCGACTTTTGGACTTCGCTAGTATATCTTGGGAGTTGTCTCCGGGCAAAAGCTGGGGAACTAGTCTCGTCGACCGTGGACAATATGGACAACAACTCGGGAAACAAATGAAATACGGTGTGTACAAACGAAACAGATGAACAGGCGGTCCGGGGGGTTTATATCATTTGGCAACACAATCCTCACCAATGGGCCAATTTGAGTTCAAGCGTGGGAACACCCCCTACGTCAACAGAGGGGCACTCACCGACGAGTATACTCCAAATTCTCTCGTCGGTCGCGATGACGAACTCGAAGAGTACCACTCGGCGCTTGAGCCGGTTATTTGGGGGGAGACTCCAAAGAACATCTTCCTCTACGGTAAGACCGGGGTCGGCAAGACTGCCTCAACTAAATACTTCCTCAAGCAGCTCGAAGCAGATTCCGAACAGTACGATGACCTTGTCCTGCGGACGGTATTTTTGAACTGCGACGGACTGGAGACGAGCTATCGTCTGTGTATTGCACTCGTCAACCAGATGCGCTCGGCCTCCCAACAAATCTCTGAATCCGGTTACTCGAAGTCTGAAGCATATGCGATGCTGTGGGAAGAACTGGAATCGAGAGCTGGAACTGTCCTCATCGTTCTGGACGAGGTTGATCACATCAAATCCGGTGAAGACAGTATTCTGTACCAGTTGTCTCGTGCCCATGCTAATGGGAACGTCTCCGATACGAAGATCGGAATCATCGGTATCTCAAACGACTTGACATTCACAGATGACCTCTCACCAAAGGTCAAAAGCTCACTGTGTGAACGCCAACTTCACTTTCCAACGTACGACGCGACTGAACTCCAAGATGTCCTCCAACAGCGTGCCGATATCGCGTTCAAAGACGACGGACTCGATGAAGGAGTAATTCCACTCTGTGCTGCATACGGCGCCAAAGAAGCAGGTGACGCTCGTAAGGCTCTTGACTTACTACTAGAGGCAGGCGACGTTGCTCGCGAAAACAAACGCAGCTTAGTCACCGAAGACGACGTCAACCGAGCACAAAGCCGGCTGAAATCGAAGAAGGTCAGGCGTGGAATTCAGGGATTACACGAACACGACCACTACATACTCTATGCTCTCTGTGTGTTGGCTGCAAACGGCAAGATGCCTGCGCGTACACGTGTGATCTACCCACAGTATGAGCGAATCTGTGAAGCTGGTGATATCGACCCCCATACTTCTCGCTGGGTATCTGACCACCTTGACGAGCTCAAAATGCTCGGCTTGCTTTCGGTGACCGAAAAGAACCTTGGCCGGAAAGGTGGAAAATACCGGAAATGGGACTTGAAGACTGACATCTCTAACATTCTCGAATCGATAGAAGAAACCCTGAAAGTAGTAGGAGTCCTTCGCAGTATCGAACCGTACATCCCTGATTCACTCGAGCTTCGGTCCAACTGACGGTGCGGCATTTTTTGCTGGGGCCAGATTCACTCCGATGTTCCTGCTGACACTGCCACTCGGTGGCTTCAGTAGGAAACTCATCAGTTGGCGCGGAGCCACAACACCTTGTACCGCCGTAAAATGCGGATACTGAGTCGTCTTTGTCTATCAACAATCT
Source organism: Haloferax sp. s1 (assembly GCF_058382125.1). Classification (NCBI taxonomy): domain Archaea; kingdom Methanobacteriati; phylum Methanobacteriota; class Halobacteria; order Halobacteriales; family Haloferacaceae; genus Haloferax; species Haloferax sp. s1. The sequence continues at coordinate 2,980 of NZ_JBZRPK010000522.1, read as the reverse complement.
CCTTGCTGAATCAACTCGCCACTCTGCGGATACTCGGTCAGACACACCACTATTGCCAGTAAAAACTAGTATCCTCCCAACGACCTCAGATTGATCACACTTCTATTGGGAGAACGCGTCAATCGAGACCTTCCAGCGTCCAAAGAGTACTCTGGAACAACTACTCCTCCAAGTCTATTACTCCCCGTTACATACTGTTACATATGCCCGTTGATTTCGAAAATTACCAGCCATCGGATCTTCCAGGACCGAATACGAATGGGCGGACCATTCTTCGCTTCCTCGCAGCGACTCCAGAAACAGGGTATCGAGCAGGTGAGATTGCTGAGGCGCTCGACATCCCACGAGGAAGTGTTGGGACGACGCTTAGCCGACTCCATAATCAGGGGTTTGTGCGTCATAAGGGCGAGTATTGGGCGATCAATCTCGACGCCTACGATGCACATACTGCGAGCTTGATTGGCTTGGCCGCCGTGAGCGAGCAGTTTGAGGGCGACTACTACGACGAGAATCCGGACTGGGATGCAAATCTCCCTGATCTCGATGAGTATGAAGATGCAGACTCGGGTGCAGAGTGAACCGTCTCGGGATCAAGCCCTGAGGCACTCGCCTTGTTTTCTCTGTAGAACAAGAATGGGGTGGTGCCGCAGCGAGCGACTGGCCTTCGGTGAGTGGCAAGTTAGTTTCGAGCTTTGGCCCTTCGCCGGAAGTCTTATCACGAATTATGGATAATTCGTAATTGAAATGGCGCAATCACCTCCCCGGTCAGGCCGCCCACCAATTCAGCAGCTTCAGACGGTGGCCGACCTCCTCGACACACCCACACTTGCTCGGCTGTATGCCCATATCTTACAACACGGACCGGTCACCGTGTCCGAGTTGGTCGGCAAACTCGATATTCCACAGGGAACTGCCTACGACTATATGCAGAACCTCGAAACAGCTGGGTTAGTAGAGAAAGTCTGTGAGCAGCGTCCGTACGAATACGATGCCGAGTCGATCGCACTTACGCTCTCGACAGACGGTGAAACCCAAACGATCACACCAGCACTTATCGCCGCTGTTGCCCGCCGCGACCAAGACGAGGACATCGACATCTACATCGAGCGGCATGGTTTCGACGGGCTTGCTGTCGCCCTCGAGTACGCCTCCGAGTACGTCGACGGGACGGTCAACCATCGGATTGCGGCCCGGGAACTTGACCTTTCACCGCTTGAAGCCGAGATCATTCTCCAGGCGCTGGAACCAGTTGCCACTGAGTACGCCGGTTCCGGTGCATGAAGACGGTGTATATCGCTGATACCGGTGTCTTCGTTCGGTGTGGTGGGCCAGACAAGGACAAGTTTCAACGGCTCCGTCGAGCACTCCAACAGGCTGGTGTCTCATTGCGTGTCCCCCAACGCGTCTACGAAGAACTCGGTGGCGATCCGGCAGCGGACGCGTATCCCTCGGGAAATATTCCCTATCCCGATGGATTCGAGGAGGGCTGGATCGTGGTTGCCGACGAACTTGACTACACCAACCCGCTTGTCTCGACGGTGATGGACGAAGCCCGCCGGTTTATCGCTAACGAGACTGGCCGTGACGAAGATATCACCGAGAAAGCGGACACGGCACTCGTGGGGCTTGCTGCTCAGGTACTCGATACAGAGCAGGCGGATCACGTCGTTCTCTTGACGACCGACAAACCGGCGGGTCGGGCGGCCGAAACACTCCTTCCTCAACATGGCTTCAGTGACCGTATCGAATTCCGATATGTAAGCGTTGAGTATCTCGAGACGATCACGGCCAATGAATTTCGATAACACAGCAACGAGGTGAGGACCGATGAACGACGATCATCCTTCCGTTCCAAAACAACTCTCGCCGAAGCTTTGAGCATTACCCTAGAACAGGGGATGACGTCGCGGTGGTGACGACAGGAACTATTGACGCAACCCTCTCATAGACTGGCGGTTCTCCGAGTGGGCCGCTGGTGACCATACTGATGATGACTAGACGGCAATCGTGTCCGACGATGTTTACCGAGAACTCACTTCGAGGATCTCAACGCGTGCGTCTTCCCAGAGTACGCCTGGCAGTCAGGTAGGAATCAAGGACTCAAGCAGAATACGATACAAATCTATCTGCCTTCAAGATTTCTTTTGTGAACCTTACATCTGATTTGGCATGCTACCACACTTCATGTTGGCCAGTAAATATATAATATTCCATCAATCTGATTGACATGTACGCACCGCAAGACAATCGGTGCGGAACGATACCGAACACATGATCTCCCGCTCAGTCACCGTCGAAGACATCGATGAGTTGTTCCTCAGGTGGAACGACCATCTCAACGCATCGGCCCTCTATCGGCAAGCCCTCCGCGACGAGATGCAACTTCGCGACGTTGAGCCGCATAAACTCCGCGCACAACTCACCGAAGCGCGTGAGTTGGGCTACTCGCTCGATGAGATTGCAACCATGACGAGTCGCTACGCCGACCTCCAAGCGCTCGTGTACGACCACACCGAGTGACCTCATGTCTGACTCACACTCCCCTACTGACGCTCGCTCCGCCGACCAGCGACGGCCCTCCCGATCCATCCTCCGACACGTCGCAATCGGGTGCATCCTGTTCACGATGGCTGCTGTCCAACCAGTTGCCGCACAAGACAGCGTGGTCTGCAGCGCTGAGAAATTGCCGGGGATGGTCGAGGGCTTCTTCCAGATCACGACGACGCTCGGCTTCATTGGGTTGGCAGTCATCTGGCAGGCCGATTCCCTCGCTGAGATCTTCACCGCCAGCCCCGAACAGAAAAAGCGACTCAAAGTCCACAAGCGCGCAGCACTCAAATCCGCCCTCATCTTGGCGGTGGTCGGCCCGCTGTATTCCGTTGTGGCGTCGATTATGCGCCTCCCACTTGGAGACTGTGTGAACCGCACTCCCTGGTAAGCGCCCCACCAATCCTCCTTTGCCCTCCCATGAAGCATCGAG
>NZ_JBZRPK010000523.1:0-6631 GCF_058382125.1 Haloferax sp. s1 | reverse complement strand
TCTGACCGGCGTTCATGAAGATACCGTAGTGGACGCCTTTCGCGGCGGCGTCGAGGTCAGCATCGGGGAAGACGACGTTCGGTCCCTTGCCGCCGAGTTCGAGCGTGACGCCGGTGACGTTCTCGGCCGCGTCGGCCATGACGCGCTTGCCGATTTCGGTGCTGCCGGTGAAGGTGACGTGTTCTACATCGGAGTGCGATGCGAGGGCCGACCCCGCTTCCGACCCGCTTCCGGGGACGATGTTCACGACGCCGTCCGGGAGGCCGGCTTCTTCGGCCGCGAGTCCGTAGTACAGTGCGGAGAGAGGAGTCTGACTGGAAGGCTTCAGAACCGCCGTGTTCCCGCAGGCGAGTGCGGGTGCGAGCCTGCGCCCCGCGAGTTGGAACGGGTAGTTCCACGGGACGTTGTGGCCGGTGACGCCGAGCGGTTCGCGCGTCGTGTAGTTGACTCGCTTTCCGGGAACCGGGTTGTAGCCGCCGGTCACCTTGTCGGTCCAGCCGGCGTAGTACCGGAAGGTGTCGATGACCATCTGGACCTCCATCCCCGCCTCGAACGGCGTCTTGCCGTTGTCGTGGGATTCGACGAGCGTAATCTCGTCTTTCCGTTCCTCGATGGCGTCGGCCATCGCGTGGAGCAGCTCGCCGCGCTCTGACGGCCCCATCGTCCGCCACTCGCTACCGCGCTCCGCGGCCTTGCTCGCGGCCTCGACGGCGGCGTCAACGTCCGACTCGCCGGCACGGGCTACGGTTGCGTACGGTTCTTCTGTCGCGGGGTCGAGCGTCTCGATGGTCGCGTCCGATGCAGCGTCTACCCAGTCTCCGTCGATGTAGAGACTCGTCGGGCCACTGTATTCCATTACACTGTAGCGTTCCACCCCAAATTATTAATTATTGTTGGTTACTGTAGAGAATGCGATACCGACGGCGTCGCTCACGGGAGCAGTAATCTCTGCGAGCGCGGACCTCTGCGAGCGCGATACCCGCTCGGCCGCGGTTCGGCCTCACCTCGTGAAGTCAGACCTCACCCGGTCTTGTACACCCCTCTGGCGGTTGCGATATGGCTTCCGTCCGCGGAGTACACGTCCACGTCAACCGTGCCGACGTCGCCGCCGAGTCGGGCCACGTCGGCCTCCGCGCGCAGGTCGCCGGTTCCGGCGTTCAGGTAGTCGATTCGCATGTCGATGGTCGGGACCGGTTGGTCGACTTCGCTCACGAGCGCCGCGCCGCCGACGGTGTCCGCGAGGGTGAACGTGACGCCGCCGTGGGCCATCACTTGGTCGGCGTTCCACGACAGTTCCTCGCGCATCTCGATGTACCCTTCTGCGTGTCCGTCTGCCGCTTCGGTAACTTCGACGCCGAGCAACCGCGCGAACGGCATGCTCTCGAAGAATTTCTCGATGTCCATAGTTGTCTATTTCAGGCGTTTGTTAAGTTCGTTTCGTCGGTTGAAGGTCGTTTCGTCGGTTGAAGGTCGTTTCGTCGGTCGGGGGTCATTTCATCGGTGGAGAGTCGTTCCGTCGGTCGGGTGGTGTTCGCCACGGAGACGACCGTTGCTGTGCGGGTCACCGATGGTCGTAGACGCGCTGGACCTTCCCAACTTTGGTGCGCTCGATACTGCCCGCGCTCACGAGCACGATTTCGTCGGGCGTGAATCCCAGCACGTTCGAGAGACGCTTGCGAATGCGTCGTTCGAGTCCGTTCCGGGAGCCGTCAAAGTCCTCGGCGAGTTCGACCGTCAGGTCGAGGCGGTCGAGGTTCCCGTCGCGCCGGAGGTCGATGCGGTAGTGCGGCGCAATCTCGTCGAATTCGAGGACGACAGACTCCACCTCGCTCGGGTAGAAGTTCACCCCGCGGACGATGAGCAAGTCATCCGCACGTCCCGTGACGCCGCTCATTCGGACGCAGGTTCGTCCACACTCGCAGGTGTCGTAGTCGAGCGTCGTCAAATCGCCCGTGCGGTACCGAAGCACCGGAAGTGCCTCCTTCGTCAGCGTCGTCAACACGAGTTCGCCCTCTTCGCCCTCTTCGACCTGCTCGCCCGTATTGGGGTCGATAACTTCGGGATAGAAGTGGTCCTCCCAGATGTGCATGCCCGCCTGTTCGAGACATTCGACGGCGACGCCGGGGCCGATAATTTCCGAGAGACCGTAGTTTTCGACCGCGGTGGCGTCGAATCGGGTTTCGATTTCGTTTCGCATCGGCTCGGTACAGGGTTCCGCACCGTAGAGAATCACCGACAGTGGGAGGTCTGCCGGGTCGTATCCCATCTCCTCGGCGACTTCGGCGAGGTAGAGCGCGTACGACGGGGTGAGACAGATTGCGTCGGTTCCGAGGTCGGCAAGCATCTCGACTTGCCGTTGCGTGTTGCCGCCGCCGGTCGGAACGACCGACAGTCCCATCTCGGTCGCGCCGTCGTGAAAGCCGAATCCGCCGGTGAACAGGCCGTAGCTGTAGGCGTTCTGGAGGGAGTCGTCGCTCGTCAGACCGACACCGCGGAACCCGCGGGCCATCATCTCGCGCCAGATGTCCAAGTCGTCCCGCGTGTAGCCGACGATTTTGGGCTTGCCGGTGGTTCCTGACGATGCGTGAATTCGAATCACGTCGTCCATGTCGACGGCGAACATGCCCGTCGGATACTCGTCGCGGAAATCTTCTTTCGTCGTAAACGGAAGCTTCGACAGGTCGTCGACGCCCGTCACGTCTTCCGGGGAGACACCGGCCTCGTCGAGCGTGCGGCGATAGAACGCGACGTTCTCGTAGGCGTGTCGAACCACCTCCCGAATCCGCCGGTCTTGCAGTCGGCGCAACTCCGGTCTCGGGAGTCGCGTCGAGTCGGTCTCGTCGCTGGAACTCATCGCTCGTATGTCTACGATACATTCACAAAAGATTATTCACTATTCTGCTAGTCGGCGACCGAGACGCCGAGATAGCGGTCGAGAATCTCGTCCAAAGCCGCAACCTCGTCGGCCGGACCTTCGTGGACGACCTGCCCCTTATCGAGGATGTACACGTAGTCGGCAGCATCGAGTGCGACTTGGACGTTCTGTTCGACCAGCAGGATAGTCACGCCCTCGTCGTTCAACTCCTTGATTTTCCGTTGGACCTGCTTGACGATGGACGGTGCCAGTCCTTCGGTTGGTTCGTCGAGCATCAAGAGGTCCGGCGCGGAGACGAGTGCGCGGGCGATGGCGAGCATCTGCTGTTCGCCGCCGGAGAGAGCCGCGCCCTTGCTCGTTCGGTGCCGAGAGAGGTTTTCGAACTCGTCGATAATCTCGTCGACGGTCGGCTTGTCGATGTCCTTCCGACCGCCGATACGGCCGATTTCGACGTTTTCGGTGACTGTCAGTCCGGGGAAGACGCGACGCTCTTCGGGAACGAGCGCGATGCCTTCGCGGGCGGTCTTCTCGGGGGAAAGCGCGGTGATGTCCGTCTCGCCGAAGGAGATTGTCCCCGCCGAGGGCGTCACGCTCCCGAGAATGCTTCGGAGCGTCGTCGTCTTGCCGACGCCGTTGCGACCGATGAGCGTGACGACCGAGCCTTTTGGAACGTCGAGGTCGACACCCTGGAGGACGCGCGTCGAACCGTACCCGGAGACGAGTCCCCGAACCGAGAGCAGCGGGTCGGAACTCATGCTTCGACACCTCCGAAGTACGCTTCGCGGACCTCCGGGTCCTCCGAGACGGCCTCGGGGGACCCTTCAGCGAGTATTTCGCCTCTGTGGAGCACGGTAATCCGGTCCGAGACGCGCATCACGAGGTCGATATCGTGTTCGATGAGGAGCAGCGTCCGGTCCGAAAGCACCTCGTCGATGAGGTCCATCGTCGCCCGCGTCTCCTCGGCGCTCATGCCCGCAGTCGGTTCGTCGAGCAGAACCATATCTGGGTCCGTCGCGAGCACGATTGCGATTTCGAGGCGGCGTTTGTCCCCGTAGGCGAGCACATCGGCGAGTTCGTCTCCGCGGCCCAGTAGGCCGGACCGGTCGAGAACGCGGTCCGTGTGCTCGTTCACGTCGTCGAAGGTGTTCGCCCGCTGGAGGAACTCCTCGACGGGACGGAAGCCGTCTTCTCTCGCTGCTTGCGCGGCGAGCCGAACGTTCTCGCGGACCGTAAGCCCCGAAAAGACGTTCGTAATCTGGAACGAGCGGCCGAGACCGCGACGAACGCGCTCGTGCGGTGGGAGCGACGTCACGTTCTCACCGTTGAACGTCACCGTCCCCCGAGTCGGGCGAAGCGCGCCGGTCAGGAGGTTGAACGTCGTCGTCTTCCCGGCCCCGTTTGGACCGATGAGACTCCTGAACTCACCGCGTTCGATGTTGAGATTGACGTCGTCGACGGCGACGAGGTTGCCGAACTCTTTCGTGAGATTCGTCGTCTGTAAAATCGGGTCAGTCATGTTGTTCCACCTCTGTTTCCTTGACGCCGGTTCGGTCGTTCGAACGGTCACCGACGGTCGATTCGAACATCGGATGGTCGGCCACGGTCTTCGGAAGCGACACGAGACCGCGCGGCACGAAGATGACGAAGAGGACGAACAACACGCCGATGACGAGTTGCCACTGGTCGATGTACGACGAGAGGATGTCCTCCGCGGCGACGAAGACGCCAGCGCCAATCATCGGGCCGTAGAGCGTCCCCATACCGCCGAGGACGGTCATCACGATGACCTCACCGGAGTTTATCCAGTGGAGGAACGACGGCGCGACGTAGCCGTTGTTGGCGGCGAACAGACCGCCCGCGAGTCCCGCGAGACCGCCGGAAACGACGAAGGCGCGGCGCTTGTGCGCCGTCACGTCGTAGCCGATGAACGATGCTCGCTCTTCGCTCTCACGGATGGACTGCAGGACCGTCCCGAACGGCGCGCGAATGAGGCGGCGGGCCAGCAGGTACGACCCCACGACGACCGCGAGGAGGAAGTAGTACTGGACGACGCCGCCGTCGACGGTGAGCACGCCGAGCGGAATCTCGAACGCGTCCGGGTCGATACCGATACCGGCGAGACCGTAGAACACGTCGACACCGAACAGGCCGTCAGAGCCGCCGGTGAAGTCGAACTTGAACACGGCGTTGTAGAACAACTCCGCGAACGCGAGGGTAATCATCGCGAAGAACACCCCTGAAACGCGTATCGAGAGGTAACCGACCACCCACGCGATGGCCGCACAGACCGCGATAGCGACGAGGAGCGCGACGAGCACCGACGGCGAGATGTGCATGAGCGTCAGCACCGAGGCGTACGCGCCGACCCCGTAGAACAGCGTGTGGCCGAGCGAGACGAGACCCGCGTAGCCGAGCACGAGGTCCAGACTGAGCGCGAACAGCGCCCAGATGAGGATGTCTTCGAGGAGCGTGACGGAGTAGGTGACGCCGGTCAACTCGGCGAAAAACGGCACGAGTACGAGCACGCCGACGGCGGCGTACCCGATTTTCGCCCGCGTCTCCGACGATAACACGCCGCCGCCCGCCCCGTGGAGAAGTGCGCCATCGTGGTGCTCACCGCCGCCGATATCGGTTCCGAACAGTCCCGTGGGGCGGACGACGAGCACGGCAATCATGAGGAGGAAGACGATGAGACCCTCCAAGAACGGCGCGTAGGTCCGCGCGAACGTCTGGATGAGACCGACGAACAGCCCGCCGACGACGGCCCCGCGGAATGAGCCGAGACCGCCGAGCACGACGATGACGAACGCCGGAATGATGACGCTCGACCCCATCGTTGGACTGACGTTTTGGTACGCGCCGAGAACGATACCAGCCGTCCCGGCGAGCGCCGCACCGAACCCGAACGTCAGCGTGTAGTAGCGGTCGATGTTGATGCCGAGGTTGCGGACCATCTCGCGGTCCTCCGAGCCGGCGCGGATAATCATCCCGAACCGGGTGCGGTTCAAGAGGAGCCACGTACCGAGTGCGAGAATCGAGCCGAAGACGATGATACCGTAGTTGTACAGCGAGTAGTTGAACCCGAACAGCGCGACGGGTTGGTCGAGCACCGACGGAACGGGGAACGGCTGGGCCGACTTGCCCCAAACCGACGTGATGAGGTCGTTGATGATGAGAACGAGCCCGAACGTCAACAGGATGTGGTACAGCGGGTCACGGCCGTACAGTCGCTTGACGGTGAGCCGTTCGATACCCATCCCGATGACACCGACGAGCAAGGGCGCGGCGACGAGAGCGACCCAGAAGCCCGCGCCTCCGAGGGGTCCCGCGATGGCGAATGCGAAGTACGCACCGAGGGCGAACAACTCGCCGTGGGCGAAGTTGATGACGTCCATGACGCCGAAGATGATGGACAGCCCCGCTGCGAGGAGGACGTACACCATCCCGACGACGAGCCCGTTGAGGACTTGCTCTGCGACGGCACTGGCGACAGACATGCTAGAGGGTGCAACCGAGTTCGTTGCAGTCGGGCAGTGCGTCCGCGCCGTCTATCATCTCGCCGAGTTTGACGGCCGCGGGGCCGCTCCCACCATCCGGTGCGACGAGTTCACCCGGCCACACGGGGTTCATCGCCTGATGGTCGCAGTCGCGGAACTGGTTCCGACCGAGAACGGTATCCATTTCGAGGCCCGGGAGCACGTCTTTCACTTCGGCAGGGTCCGTCGACCCCGCTTCGGCGACGCCGCCGGCCGTCAT
>NZ_JBZRPK010000524.1:0-6652 GCF_058382125.1 Haloferax sp. s1 | reverse complement strand
TGGGCCTGACGCCGACCTCGGTACGCCTGCCGACCCTGTCGAAGACGCCGCCACCGACTGCGCCGACACCGACTTCGACGACCCGTGGGGTGCGGCCGAGTTCCTCGACGAAATCGAGGGGTCAGCCTACGGCACGACGCCGGAGAAACTCCGCGGCGGTCTCGAACTCGTGACGGCCCGCGAGGCCGTCTGGATTTCGCCCGGTATTCCGTTCATCGTCCCGATGTTCGTCGGTCTCGTCGTCGCGCTCATCTACGGCGATATCCTCTTCGGCGTCCTCAGGGCACTCGGCATCGTCTGATTGTTGACGCCTGACGACGCACAAGAGATAACCTCTGTGACCTCGTGACCCGAATTATGACCGTCGATGTCGACTTCGGTGAGGATGGACTCGTCCCCGCCGTGGCGCAGGACGCCGATTCCGGGGAGGTGCTTATGCTGGCTTACGTCTCTCCTGAGGCCCTCGAACGGACTATCGAGACGGGCCGGGCGCACTACTACTCACGGAGTCGCGACGAACTCTGGGAGAAAGGCGCATCGAGCGGCCACACACAGGAGATTCGAGAGGTTCGCGTCGACTGCGACGCCGACACGCTACTTTATCTCGTCGACCAGAACGTCGGCGCGTGTCACACCGGACACCGGTCGTGTTTCTACCGGACGGTCGAGGGAGAGAACGTCGGCGAGCGCGTTTTCGACCCTGACGCCGTGTACGACGACGAGTGAACAGATGAACGTGGGAGTGGGACGATGGTAAACGTGGTCTCTGTGGTGGCAACCGCCGTCGGGTTCGGGTGTTTCGTCCTGAGTGCCCGACTGTTCAAAAGCGCCGCGGCCGCCCGGCGGGTCGCCCGTTCTGACGACCCTGAATTCGTCCTCGACCCGACCCGCGAGGACCCTCCGGATGACGAAATAGACGCCACCGCCCTCGAACGCGGATTCATGCTTCTCGTCTTTGGGGGACTGGCGCTCGTTTTCGCGGCGATTAGTCTGTGAACGACCGCGCCATAATCACCGTGGGATACACTTCGTCTCCGACTTCCGTCTCGGTTCGGTCGACCACTTCGAATCCTCGCGAACGATAGAACGCGCGTCCAGCATCGTTTTCTGCGAACGATTCGAGAACGAGGCGGTCGTATTGTTCGGGGATGGTAGCTGTGACTGCGTCCAGAAGCGCCGACCCGATACCGTCGCCCCACCGCGATGGGTCGACGTAGATGACCCACAACCCGGCGTCGTCGTGGCCGACGAAGGACTTGGTTTCGTCACCCCAGCGAGTCGCGGCGAATCCGACGACTTCCCCGTTATCACTCCCAGAGTCTCGGACTGCAACAACGTACCGTCCTGATTCGGTCGCGTTGAGCGCGTTCGCGTAGTCGAGTTGCTCGCGAAGTTCCGTCTCGTCGGGCGGCGTGTCAGGATTTGGGAGCGCGTCTTCCGGCAGAATGTGTTCGTACGCCCGAACCCAACATCGCGAATTAACCTGCCACACACCTCGCATTTCCGCAACTGCCTGTGGCTGTCTGATGGTGATATCGATGTCGACGTCGGTCTCGCTACCCGTGTCGTGACTCATACGACCGACTTTCGGTCCCAGCCAAAAATGATTACCCGACTATAGGTCGTCGACTGCGGCGCGGAGTGCGTCTGCGGCGTCTTCGGCGAGTTCGGTCGCTCGTTCTTCGGTTCGGCCTTCGGCGTAGACGCGAACTTTCGGTTCGGTTCCCGAGGGTCGTACGAGCACCCACGCGTCGCCGTAGTCGAGGCGGTAACCGTCGGTCGTGTTCGGCGTCGCATCGGCGGACTGGGCGTACTCGTCGGCGGCGTTCAGCATGGCCGTCAGTTCCGACTCTTCGGCGTATTCGAGGTTGATGCGGACGTTGTAGTAGTCCTGATAGGGTGCGACAATCTCGCTCGCGGGGCGCTCGGCGACGAGTTCGAGGAACTTCGCCGCGATGTACGCGCCGTCGCGGACGAGACGGTAGTTCGGGAAGAAGATGCCTCCGTTACCCTCACCGGCGACGGGGACGGTTTCGCCCTCGCGCCAGAGTTCGCGGATGCGAGTGATGAGATTCGTCGCGCCGATAGGCGTGAGTTCGAGGTCGGCACCGACTTCCTCGCACACGTCGACGAGTCGCTGGGAGACGTTCACGGCAGAGACGGTCACGTCGCCCGGTTCGAGGGCGGCGGCCGCGAGGGCGGCGAGTGATGCCTCACCGGAGATGCTTTCGCCGTGTTCGTTCACGAAGATGGCCCGGTCCGCGTCGCCGTCGTGGGCGATTCCCACGTCGGCGTCAGTCGCGCGGACGAGTCGTTCGAGGTCGCGGAGGTTCTCGGGCACCGGTTCGGACTCGCGGCCGGGGAAGTGGCCGTCGGGTTGGGCGTTGACGGTGCGGACCTCACAGCCGAGTTCGCGGAGTAAGTCGGGTGAGACGAGCGACCCGGCTCCGTGGCCGGGGTCGAGTGCAACGGTGAGATTCGCCTCCGCGATTGCCTCGCGGTCGATGCTCGCGAGGAGTTCCTCGCGGTAATCGTCGTTGACCGTCTCGATGGTGCGGGTGTCCCCAACTTCGTCCCACGCGACCACGTCGAATTCCTCGGCGAGGATGTGGTCTTCGATGCGTTCTAACTCCTCGACGGCGAGTTCGACGCCGTCGTCGCCGACGAGTTTGACGCCGTTGAACTCGGGTGGGTTGTGCGACGCCGTGATGACGACGCCCGGGACGGCCTCGTCCTCGCAGTACTTGACGGCGGCGGGCGTCGGAACGACACCGAGGTCGTCTACGTCGACACCGACGCTGGCGAGGCCGGACATGGCTGCGTTGACGAACATTTCCCCTGTAGTTCGTGTGTCACGTGCGATGGCAACGCGGTCGACGTTCCAGACCGTGCCAGCGGCCTTCGCGACGCGAAGGACGAACTCCGGGGTGAGGCTCTCACCAACCACGCCCCGCGTCCCGCTGGAACCGAAGAGTTTCATTGAGTGTGTCTGTATTCCGGCGAGACAAAGCCGTTCCGAACTATTGGCTCGCAATTGTTCTGGATATCTTCGTCGCAGACGGAACGGTACCGGGCTTCAGTCACCGGATTCGGTGCGTTTACGCACGTCGGTTGCTCACAGTGGCGTATGTTCCCAGAGTTCGAAGTCGTCCCCGCGGTCGACATGCAAGACGGCGAAGTCGTCCAACTCGTTCAGGGCGAACGCGGCACCGAGAAGTCCTACGGCGAACCGGTCGAAGCCGCCCGCCGCTGGGTCGACGCCGGTGCGAAAACACTCCACCTCGTCGACCTCGACGGCGCGTTCGAAGGCGACCGAAAGAACGCTCCGGCGGTCGATGCCGTCCTCGACGCGGTCGACGTTCCGCTCCAACTCGGCGGCGGCATTCGAACCGTTGAGGACGCCCGTGACCTCCTCGACCGGGGCGTCGACCGCGTCATTCTCGGGACGGCCGCGGTCGAGAACCCCGACATCGTCGCAGAACTCGCCGAGGACTACCCCGACGGCGTGATGGTCAGCCTCGACGCGAAAGACGGTGAGGTTGTCGTCTCCGGCTGGACCGAAGGGACCGGTCTCGACCCCGCGGAGGCCGCCGCTCGCTACGAAGAACTCGGGGCCGCTGCAATCTTGTTCACTGACGTGGACGTAGAGGGCCAACTCGAAGGCGTCCACCTCGACACCACGTCCCGCGTCGTCGATGCGGTCGATATCCCCGTCGTCGCGTCCGGTGGCGTCGCCTCCCTGGCCGATATCCGCGCACTTCGCGATGCGGGCGCAGCAGCGACTGTCGTCGGGACCGCACTCTACGAGGGTCGCTTCACCCTCGAAGCGGCGCTGGACGCGTAGACGCACCGCTGCCGCAGTTCGATTTGGGTTGTTTTGGGCCGTTAGAACCGAATATAATAGCCGACGAATGCGGCGAGACTGTCGACTGTTCCGTAGACGCCGACGGCGACGAATAGTACTCCGATTATGGTCGTTTCCGGACGCGAGGTGCTGAGAAACGGCCCGCTGAGGGCGAGCATACTGAGCGTCACCACGTCGCGTTTTGGACTAGCTATCGGTCCACACCGCGTCATCCGTGGCTGCTCTCCGTTCGGCGTCTATGTTGTCGCATCGTGTCCGGTTGCCCTATCGTCTGTCGCGTACCCCTCCGTCAATAATTGCTGCACTAACTGCCATCGTCACGAGTACGATTCCAAGTGCGATAGCAACTCCCGACCGAGCGGTAAGCAGTAGTCCCCCGACGCAGATGGTGTAACCCACCACCAGCGCTCCCTTTCGCTGCATGCATCACCGTACTCACCCGGTGATATGAATTTCCGGCAGACAGGCGTCTGACGGTCGTTTGTAGACTGACACTCCAACTAACGGTGGGTTCGATGCTCATTTCGCCAGCCCTCGCGACCGTCCCCAGTTGTCTGACCCACCTCAACCGGACAATTGCGGCGTTCGCTCTCGATACTCGCTTTCGACACCGCCACCGCGCTGAAACTGGCCACGACGAGAATTCATATATGGGCTGCCCCCTTCGAACGCGACATGAGCGACGCCGACCGAACCGCGGCCGTCTCCCGGGAGACGGCTGAGACGACAATCGACGTGACACTCGCCATCGACGGCGACGGCGACGCGGTCGTCGACACCGGAATCGGCTTCTTCGACCACATGCTGGAAGCCTTCGCCAAACATGGTCTATTCGACCTCACCGTCCAGTGCGACGGCGACCTCCACATCGACGACCACCACACCGTCGAAGACGTGGCTATCGTCGTCGGCGAGGCGTTCACGGAGGCGCTCGGCGACAAACGCGGCATCGTCCGCTACGCCGACCGAAAGGTCCCGCTCGACGAAGCTGTCGCGTCAGTCGTCGTCGACGTGTCCGGTCGTCCCTTCTTCGAGTTCTCTGGTGAGTTCTCCCAACCCTATATCGGCGAGTTCACGAGCGTCATGGCCGAACACTTCGCCATGTCGTTGGCGATGAATGCCGGTCTCACGCTCCACGCCGGGGTCGACGGCGAAAACGCACACCACGAGGTCGAAGCGCTATTCAAGGCGCTCGCGCGTGCGCTCGATGACGCGACTCGCGTGGACCCACGGCGCTCCGACACGCCGAGTACGAAAGGAAAACTGTAGACTAAAACCAGTTTGAGACCGCTCCCAATCGGCTCAGGGACGGCGAAGCATTCCACCGTCGTCGACGAGGACACCGCGTTCGACCGCGTAGTCGAAGATGTCCGCGACCTCGTCGTCGTCGAGGTCGTACGCACCTGAGGCTAACTCTTCAATCTCCGCCCGCTCGACGGGGAACTCGCGGTTTTGCAGGATACGAATGACTTTGCGGAACTTCGGCGGCTCGGGTCGCATGTCGTCGTCTCCCGTTTCCTTCCCTTCTGCGTCGGTTTCGGCAGAGTCGGCCTGTGGCTCGGGTTCGGTAGTCGTTTCCGACTCGGTTTCTTCGCCTCCGTCTTCGGCCTGCTTGCCTTCTCCGATGCGCCCGCGCTCCTCGACTTTGTTCTCTGTTTTCCCGGTGTGAACCGAGTCGTCGAGCGGGTCCGACGAGGTGTCGTCCGTCGATTCGGCGGGCGTCGGTGCGGGGTCGACAGGCTCGACATCGACCGACGTTGCATCATTGACTGACCCACTCCCTGCGCTCGTCGGTGTTGTGGATGCGCCGGTCTCTGCCGGTGCGTCGTCGGGAACGTCCACGTCCACGTCGACGCCGAGTCGAGCGAGAAGCGGCGAAATCACGTCGGTCAACGTCTCCTGACAGTGTTCACAGAGGATGACGCGGCGCTGGTCATCGGCTGGCGTCAGCTCCGGGGGCAGTACCTCGAAGACGCCAGCGGCGTCGGTCCCACAGAAGTCGCAGGTGCGTAGCTCGCGCATGCTGGACGGGTTTTCGCGCCGACGGTTAAACCCATCTCCGGCGCTCGACTGTTCGGTGAAATCAGCCCCGGCGGAGCGTCCGCGGCATCTCCCTCCGACGTGCTCTAGCTTGCTTTCTCCCTCCGACGCGCCTGACGTACCACTTAATGTGGCTGGCCGCAAACCCCCGGACTAACGAATGTTCGACGAGATTATGGAGAAGTTCGAGGGCAGTCCAAGCCAGCAGGCTGTCATTCGACTCCTTTTGGAACGCGGGTTCTCCGTCAACGACGAGGGACGGGTCGTCTCCGGCGGAATCGAGATACCGAACACCGGTATCGCCAGAGAGGCCGACGTGGACCGACGCGTCGTGGATTCGACGACCGACGCCATCCTCGCCGACGAAGAACTCCGACAAATCTTCCAGAACATCTCGGCGATTCCGAGTCTGATGGACCTCGCACCGGTGCTCAACCTCTCTGTCCTCACCGTCGAAGTGGCCGACGCCGACGAACCCGGTATCGTCGCGACCGTCACCTCGAAACTGGGCGACGCGGATATCTCCATCCGACAGACGATTAGCGAGGACCCCGAGTTTACCGACGACCCGAAACTCTACATTATCACCGACGAACCGGTTCCGGGCGACCTGCTTAACGACCTTTCGAGCCTCGATTTCGTCCGTCGAATCACCATCGCCTGAGTGACTGGGAGTGGTCGGGTTGCGCGGTTAATCGAAGGCCATATCGGCGAAACCGGCCTGAACGGCCTCATCTTGCCTATTTG
>NZ_JBZRPK010000525.1:0-6675 GCF_058382125.1 Haloferax sp. s1 | reverse complement strand
GACGTTACCCATGTACGCCGGAATAGCCAGCCCCGCAAAGAGGGCGATGCCGATGACGAAGCCGTTCCGCGAGGAATCGAGGTCGACGTACTTCAGGTTCGAGAGACCGACGGCGACGATTTGGCCGAACATGGCGATGTAGAGGCCGCCGACGATGGGGTCGGGAATCGTCGCGATGAGTTGACCGAAGTAGCCGACGAATCCCATGACGAGCATCACGCCAGCGCCGACCTGCACGACGTAGCGAGAGGCCACGCCCGTGAGACCGATTGCACCGATGTTCTCGGAGTAGGAAGTAGAGCCACTGCCGCCCATGAGGGCAGAAAAGACGTTCATGATGCCCTCCATGCCGATGCCGTGGTTGATACGGCGTTCCGAGGGCGCGCCGATGCCGGAGAGACGCGCGACCGCGTGGTAGTCACCGAAGGACTCAACCATCGAGGCGGCGACGCCCGCGAGCATGCCGATGATGAACGAGGTCGAGAACTGTGGGATACCGAACGCGACGCTTCCGACGACCGGAAGCGACAGGGTCGTCGTTCCTGCCCCGCCCGCAAAGCCCCACTGCAGGGGGTAGATGGGCATGAACGCCGGCGCGTCGATGACCGTCTGCAAGTTCACGTAGCCCGATGCGCCCGGTGCGATGAAGCCCGTAACGGACAGCGCGGCGGCCACGACGTACGAGACGATGACGCCGAGGAGCACCGGAAACAGCTTGAACGCCGGGTGTGCGGTGTCGAGGTACTGCGAGAAGAGGACGATGAGCGCGAGCGTCAGGCCGAGGAGCCACCAGTTGTTGGTGGCCGACGTGACCTGCGGCGCACTGAAAAGCGACAGGCCGATGAGCGCGATGGTCGGCGCGATGACCACCGGTGAGATGAACTTCCGAAGGCGTCCGAGCAGTCCGAAGTAGCCGACGAGCACCTCGACCAACGCGGCCACGATGATGGCTCCCTGTAGTTGTAAGAGTGCACTCTGCCACGCGACGCCAGACGGGTCTGTCGCCTTGGCGACGCCCACGACGGCGATTGCCGGTGCGAGCATGGAGAACGGCGCACCCTGCACGATGGGATAGCGGTTCCCGAACGTCGTCTGCATCAGCGTCGCGATACCGGAGACGACGAAGAACGTCCCGACGAAGCGCGGGATAACGTCTGCTGGCATTCCCAAGGCTCCGGCGAGAATGAGCGGGACGGCGATGTTCGCACCCACCATGGTGAGATAATGTTGGGCGCCGAGAAGGAGAGCGGTTGGGAGAGGCGGTTTATCGTCGATACCGTACTGCACAAACGAGGAGGGAGAGGAGTCGTCCGTCACGACCATCCCCCCGTATGCGGTGGTTCGCTCCCGTACATGGTTGTTCGAGCATACTAGTGCGGATATATATGTCCTCCTTTTTCGCGCGCGAATGCGGGGCAGTAACTTGGCTCCATCGGTTTTTCGTGATACATAGCAAAGCGGCTCGGTCGAATAGCAAGACGGCTCGGCCGAAGGGCCAGTCGAGACGCTCTTGGCAGTCAGGTCACAAAACGAGATGAGTCGTCCGAATCAGGAGACGACTCGAAAGCGGGAGCCGGTTGCTCAAACGTACAATTGACCTACTCGATGGCGTGAACCGGCGAAATCCAGACGACAAGGTCGCCATCGCGCTTGATGACGCCCTCGATAGATTCGTCCTTTTCAAGCGGCGGGTCCTCGACGTCGTCCATCGAGATGCGAACGACCTGATACACTTCGTCGACGAGCCAGCCGGTCGCGGCCTCGTCTTCGAACTTGTTCGGGTCGAAGATGACGATGCGCTTCGACTCGCCCTCTTCGTCGATACTGAGGAGCGATTTGGGATTGATAATCGAAGTCGTTCGACCACGGAGGTCCATCACGCCCTCGACGTGGTCGGGAGCGTTCGGAACGGCCGTGAGTTGACCCTTATCGACGATTTCACTCACGTACTCGATGTCGACGCAGTACGTTTCCGGCCCGAGTTGAAATTCCAATACCTGTACTTCTTCCGCGGAGTCCTCCTCGACGTCATCCGCGTTCATCTCAGTCGTGATTGCATCTTGTCGCATGGTGAACCCCGGCGACGACACGCGCCGCCCTGTCTGCTTCAGAGTGGTCAGATTCAGCGTATAAAGGTACGTACCTGATTATCAGCCGTGATTCTCCTCGCCGAGCGTTTATATATCCGATTTCCGAACTTCGGAGATAGATGAGCGGTCAACGAAACGGCACACTGACGACTACTTCCCCGAGCCATCGGCAGGGGACCGTATCGACGCTTCCGGTTCCGCCTCGGCGTACCCGCACTGGGTGGGGGCGATGAGTTCCGCTTCCGCAGCAGAACCGACGCGCGCAGTCGTCGTCGACGACTCGCGGTTCATGCGGACACTCATTCGCACACTCCTCGAAGACGCCGACGTCGACGTTATCGCCGAAGCGAGCAACGGACGTGAGGCGATTACAGTGGTCGACGAACATCGACCAGACGTCGTGACGATGGACATCGAGATGCCCGAAATGAACGGTCTCGACGCAGTCGAGGCCATCATGGACGAGTGTCCGACGCCCATCCTCATGCTCTCGGCGCACGCCGAGGAGGACGCGGACGTGACATTCGACGCACTCGACAGAGGTGCGGTCGACTTCGTGACCAAGCCCGGTGGCGAAGTCACCTCCGAGATGCCTCGCGTGAAGCGCGAACTGGTCGAGAAGATTCAGTCCGCTGCGGCGGTGGACCTCTCTGCGACCCGACGAACGTCTCGACCGCCGAAAACGGAGACGAAACAACAAGCGGCCACCGCGTCACCGTCGTCGCCCTCGGTCGAATCCGAGTCGCTCCCGACGGAAGGGACGACACTCGTTATCGGCGCGTCGACGGGCGGCCCGAACGTGGTCGAGCGCGTCCTCGCGGCGCTCCCGAAGGAGGCTGGTCTCCGTGTACTCGTCGTCCAGCACATGCCGGCGGGCTTCACAGAGCGATTCGCAGCGCGCCTTGACGCCCGCTGTGACTACGAGGTTCAAGAGGCAGACGACGGAGAACGCATCGGTCCCGGACAGATTCGCATCGCACCGGGTGGGTCACACCTCCTCGTCACGCGCGACCGCGCTGGACAACTCAAACTCGAACTCTCCGACGACGAACCGCTCCACGGCGTCAAACCGGCTATCGACCTCACGATGGCCTCCGCCGCCGAGACGGTCGATACACCCCTCGCGGGCGTGCTCCTGACCGGAATGGGTCGTGACGGCGTCGAGGGAATGACCCAAATCAGTCGAGCAGGTGGCCACACAGTCGCACAAGACGAAGAAACGTCTGCAATCTTCGGGATGCCGAAGCGCGCCATCGAGGCCGGGTGTGTCGACACCATCGCACCTGACGGACGCATCGCCGAAGAAACACTCCGCGGGCTTACTACCTGACCATGGACGAAGAACTCTACCAGGCATTCATCACCGAAAGCGAAGAGAGCATCACGCAGTTGAACAACTCCTTGCTGTCGCTGGAGTCTAATCCTGACGACACAGAAGCCATCGACGACATCTTCCGACAGGCACACACCCTGAAGGGGAACTTCGGTGCGATGGGCTTCGACAACGCCGCGACAGTCGCCCACGCCGTCGAAGACCTCCTCGACGAGATTCGACACGAGCGACTCGAAGTCACGCCCGAGCGGATGGACCTCGTCTTCGACGGGATGGACCTCATCGTCGAAATCCTCCACGACATCGAGGAGAACGGCGAGTCGACTATCGACCCCGCGGACACCGTCGAAGAGATTCGCGATGCCGCAGAAACCGGTGGTGACGCGGGAAACTCGAATCCGGCGGCGCCTGACGAGGACGACCGCGAAGACGTCGACCTCGACTCTCTCGCCGCCGACAGTGTCGACATCGACGCCATCGACGCGACAACGCTCACGCACGTCCACATCGAGCTCGATGCGGGCCAGATGAAGGGTGTCGACGCGGGTATCTTCCTCAGCAGCATCCCCGAATCGCTCGACGTGGTCGGAGCGAACCCACCGCGAGACGCCATCGAGGACGGGGAGTTCGGCGAGGGCTTCGACTTGTTCATCGCAGAACTCGACGCGGAGAGCGTCGAAACCGAGTTCAAGGGACTCTGGAAAGTGTCCGCGGTCGAGGCGACCGATGTCTCGGACGCACTCGACGACGAGGCGGACGCTGCTGACGCGCAGGGCGGCGAAACCGGCGATGCCGACGGCGACTCTGGGCCAGCCGAGTCGCCCGAAGACGATGCTTCTGACGCCGACGAAACCGGACAGGCGGCAGACGAACCCACTGCGGTAGATGCAGACTCCGAAGCCGGTTCGGAAGCCGATGCCGACGCAGCGTCGAGTGACGAAGACAGCGGCAAACAACAGGAAAAAGGCGAAACGAAGGAGAACAAAAAACAGAGCGAGAAGAAAAGCGACGGGAACGCGAAGGGAAAGAACGGAAAGAAGAAAGAAGCACGCTCGATTTCGGCCGTCAAGTCCGTTCGCGTCGATGTCGACCAACTCGACGAACTCCACGAACTCGTCGAGCAACTGGTGACGAGTCGAATCAAGCTTCGAAACGCTATCGACGAAGAACAGAACACGGCACTCGATACGCTCGACGAACTGGACAAGATTTCGTCGAACCTCCAGAACACCGTCATGGACATGCGGCTCATCCCGCTGAAGAAGGTGTTCGACAAGTTCCCGCGTCTCGTGCGCGACCTCGCACGCGAGCAGGACAAGCGCATCTCGTTCAAAGTCGAAGGTGCGGACATCGAACTCGACCGTACCATCCTCGACGAGATTTCCGACCCGCTGATGCACGTCCTTCGGAACGCCGTCGACCACGGCATCGAAGAACCCGACGTGCGCGAAGCAAACGGCAAGTCGCGGACGGGGACGGTCAAACTCTCCGCACAGCGGCAACACGACACCGTTATCGTGACCGTCGAAGACGACGGGAGTGGTATCAACGCCGATGCCGTCCGCGACAAGGTCGTTGCCGAGGGCGTCGAAACGCGCGAAGAAGTGAACAAAATGCCCGACTCGGAGATATACGACTACATCTTCCACCCCGGTCTCTCGACCAACGACGAGATTACGGACGTTTCCGGCCGCGGTGTCGGGATGGACGTGGTGAAGACTACCGTCGAATCGCTCGACGGGTCGGTCTCGGTCGACAGCGAACCTGGCGAAGGGAGCACGGTCAAGATTCGCCTGCCCGTCTCGGTCGCGATTATCAAGGTCCTGTTCGTACAGGTCGAAGACCGCGAGTTCGGCGTGCCGATTAAGTACATCGACGAGATCAGCCGCCGCGACCGGATTCAGACGGTCAACGGCGCGGAAGTCATCGTCCACGAAGAGACGATTTTCCCGTTGATTCGACTCCGCGAGGCGCTGGAAATCGACGCAGACGACCCGGAACACGGCATGGTCGTTCGCATCCGCCCCGACGACAGACAAGTCGCGCTGCACTGTGACGGCGTGACGAAACAAGAGGAAGTCGTCGTGACGCCGCTTCAGGGGCCGCTCTCCGGCGTCGATGGCCTGTCCGGCACGGCAGTCATCGGTGACGGGAACGTCATCCCGATTCTGGATGTATCGACGCTCGAACTCCCCGATACGGGGAAGCAAGCGATGCGCGAGTTCGACCCAAGTCAACTGCCCGGGACGTCTGAGGAGGCGGCGGACTAATGCCCTCGCCGACCGACGACCCGACGTTCGACAACCTCTTGGAGTACGTCGAGAAGTCGCTTCACTTCCAGACGAGTTCGTACAACGAGGCCTACCTCGACCGACGCATCTCCGCACGGATGCGTCGCCGCCGCGTCGAGGACTACGAGGAGTATCACTCCCTGTTGCGCGAAGACGAAGACGAACAGCAGGCGCTTCTCGATGCGCTTTCGGTCAACGTGACGAGCTTTTTCCGAAATCCCGAAGTCTGGGAGGCGCTCCGCGAAGTGCTCCGCGACCTCAGTTCGAAGGGGAGTCGACACGACCCTATCAAAGTGTGGAGCGCCGCCTGCTCGGACGGCCGCGAAGCCTACTCGCTTGCGATGCTCGCACACGACGATGACCGCATCGACGAACGCCGTGTCGAAATCGTCGGCACGGACATCAAACGCGAGATTCTTCGCGCCGCCCGAAACGGCGAGTATCGAGCCTCGGAGACGAACGACGTCGCCGAACAACTCGAACCCATCGGCCGGTGGGAGCGATTCGTCGAGCGCGACGACGACATCTTCCGGGTGAAAGACGCCATTACCGACATGGTCCGGTTCGACAGACGCGACCTCATCCGCGAGGACCCGCCGGGCACGTTCGACCTGGTCGTCTGTCGAAACCTGTTTATCTACATCAACGCCGAGTCAAAGCGTGCCGTGTTCGAGACGCTCGGGTCGGCGCTCAAGCCGGACGGCTACCTCACTATTGGAATGACAGAAACAATCCCTCCGACGTGCAGACAACAGTTCGACCCCGTCGAGAAGCGACTCCGTATCTACCGCGCGAGCGACGCAGCGGCACAGAGGTAAGATATGAAGCCCGGTGAACAAAAACTTGGAGACACCCGCGGGCGCTTCCTCCAGGTTATCAAAAACGGCCGGGAGATGCACGACGTTGACTGGACGAGCGGTCGAATCCTCCTTTCGAACAAGCGACTCGTTCTCGCTGGTAC
>NZ_JBZRPK010000526.1:0-6703 GCF_058382125.1 Haloferax sp. s1 | reverse complement strand
CGTCCGGACTCCGCGATAAATTCCAGTCGCGCCTTTTCGGCCCGCATCGCGTTTCAGTCCTCGGTGACGGGTCGTCGATGGCCGTCTTCGAAGACCCCGGCGTGCGCACCGCCTACCGCGAACTCGTCCCGCTGGGGAGTGCGTGGCGCGACGAGACGCCCGCGCGCCTGTTCCTCTCGCTGTTCCGCTACCGGGCGCTTCCGGACCCCGAGCGCATCGCCTGTCCGGTATTGCTCGTCGCTGGAACGCGCGACGACATCGCCCCTGCCGACGCGGTGGTCGACCTCGCGGACGAACTCTCGGACGCGACGCTCGTCGAACTCCCGGTGGACCACTTCGACCACTACGACCGGGCGTTCGAACAGACCTTCGGCCACCTACTGTCGTTCCTCCGAACAGTCCGATAAGCGATAACCTCTCAGCCCGCTGAACGCTCGCGGGAATATTATGTCCCCGGTCAGCATACGTCGTATCGCCATGTCCGCAACCCACCGTTTAGTCTCGCTCTTCCTCGTCGTTCTTCTCGTCTCTGCCCCGGGAACAGTTCTCGCACAGGAATCAGAGACGCCCAGCGACGAAGAGATGCAAGAACTCCTCGAAGAGGGAGTCGCGCTGTACAACGAGAACATCGACCAACTCGACGTTTCGTTTGCCCGCGACCTCATCGCCGGAAAGACGGTGAACGTCTACGTCGAAGATGGCGACGAGACGCACGTGTTTTCCGCTGTCGTTAAAGACGATATGCGCATCGCCGACGTAGCCGCAGAGTCGAACGAAGACGCCTCGACGCGCATCGAAACTGACCGCGCGACGCTCGAAACAATCGCTCAGTCGTCAAACCCAGTGGCTGGCGTCAAACAGGCGCTTCGAAACGACCGTATTCGCGTCTCCGGCGAGAAGGGCCACCCGGTCGACCAGACGGTGTGGACCGTCGCCAACCTATTCAAAGGATTCGTCCTCTGAGGACGATACACGGTCCGTTTTCACTGCTGGCGATTGATTTCACCCCTTCCGCTCGGCGACTGTGAGATACCCCGGAACGGGTATCCGGTTCGTTTCGTAGGGTGTTGCTTCAATGCGCTCGACTGACCACGAATCGCCGAACGAGCGACGAAGGTCGTCCGGCGAGAGGGTGGCCGGACCCCAGTCGTCCGGTGCCTCGTCGCTGAACGCGAGCGAATAGAGTCGGCTGCCGGGATTCATCACTGCCGCGAGTTCGTCGGTGTAGGACTGTCGTTGGTCGGCTTCTCCGAAGACGTGCAAGAGACCACAGTCGACGACGGTGTTGAACGGCCCCAGACTCGGAGGGAGGTCGAAAGCGTCGGCGGCGTGGAACGTTGCCTGAACAGCTCGGTCGTCCGCTTTCTCCCGTGCGAGTTCGATTGCCCGAGTCGACACGTCGATACCCGTCACCGTGTGACCACGCTCGGCGAAATAACACACGTGGGTTCCGGTTCCACACCCTGCATCGAGTACGGGTCCAGAAATCTTCCCGTCTTCGGCGAGTTCCACGAAAATCGGCTGTGGCCGACCGATATCCCACGGTGGAGTTCCATCGTACGCTTCGTTCCACGAAGATTCGGTGTTGTCCGGCATCGGTTTTACTCCGCTACGATTGCATGTAAAATGTCGGTAGAATTTGATTTGTCCCGGCCTGCGACGGACGAATTCCCGACGATTGGTACGTCGCGTCCGTAACCCACTTTGCCCTCTCCGTTGATTCTTCGTTAATGACGCACACGCGCACGGTCGAACTCGATGGCCACATCATCGACTCGGGGTCGATGCAACAGGCGATGGGCATCGTGATGGACCTCGGGGGCGACTTCGATATCGAGAAGTTCGACGTCGGTCGGCAGAAAGAGGACACGTCGTACTGTCGGATGACGGTCTCTGCCGACGACGAAGACGGCCTGCAGGAGATTCTCCACGAACTCCACCAGATTGGCGCGAACCTCACAGACCCCGTCGATGCGCACGTCGAGCCGTCGCCCGCAGACCAGGTCGTCCCGGTTGGGTTCTACTCGACGACCAATCACCCGACTGACGTTCGATACGACGGCGAATGGATTCCCGTCGAGGACATCGAGATGGACTGTGCGATTATCGTCGAAGAGACCGAAGACGGTGCGCGCGCATACACGAAAGTCCTCAACAGCGTCGAAGAGGGCGACCTCGTCGTCACCGACGAGGCGGGTATCCGCGTCAAACCGCCGGAACGTCCCCGGGATTCCTCCGGTCCATTCGGCTTCATGCAGGGTGGCGTCTCCTCCGAGCGCCCCTCCGAGTCGCTCATCGGTGAGGTCGCGGATGCGCTCCGCGAGACCAAAAAAGAGGGCGGAAACGTCCTCGTTGTCGCCGGTCCGGCGCTCATTCACTCCGGCGGCGGCGACGCTCTCGCGCGACTCATCCGAGAGGGCTACATCGACATGATTTCCGCCGGGAACGGCTTTGCGACCCACGACATCGAGCGCGGCCTCTACGGGACCTCACTCGGGATGGACATGGAGACGATGGAGCACCCACGCAAGGGGCACAAACACCACATCTACACCATAAGCGAAGTCATCCGTGCTGGCGGCATCGAGGAAGCCGTCGACGAGGGACTCATCAAAGAAGGTATCATGTACGAGTGCGTGAAAAACGACGTCTCATACGTCCTCGCGGGGTCCATCCGCGACGACGGTCCGCTTCCGGACACCATCACTGACGCCATCGAAGCGCAGAACGCCATCCGCGAGCAGGCCCACCAGGCCGACATGGTGCTCATGCTCTCGACGCTCCTGCACTCGGTCGCCGTCGGGAACTGTCTCCCCTCTACGGCGAAGACCGTCTGTGTGGACATCAACCCCGCAACCGTCACGCAACTGCTCGACCGCGGTTCGTCGCAGGCTATCGGGATGGTGACCGACATCGGGACGTTCGTGCCGACGCTCGCCGAGAAAGTGCTCGACGAGACAGACGAGTAACTGTCTCACCGAGCGACGACCATCCGAGTGACGACCGTTTTCCCGCTTACTTGTCATATTCGTGCCGGAGAGACGCTCTGTTTCTCGTACCTATTATGACCCCCGACGTTCTCACCTGAGCCATGCGAACGACAATACGGATTCTTCTCGTCGCACTCCTGGTCCTCGTGGCCGGGTGCTCCGGCGGAATTGGCGGCGACGGCACGACAACAACAGCAGCCCAGACGACGGTAGAGACGGGCACTGCGACAGATGGCGAGACCAGTACCCCCGGAAACGAAAGCGGAAACGCGTCGTCGACGACGGCGTTCGAGTTTAACGGAACGTGGGACAACCAGTACCGTACGGGCCAGTACTACCGATACGAGATAACCGCCGACAGCATCGACGGCACGGCGACCTACGAGTGGGAGGTCCTCTCTGCGACCGACGACGAGGTGACGGTTCGGGCGAAGCTCGTCACGTCCAACACGACGAGCGAACGGACCGTGACCGCGTCGCCGGACAAGATTAACAGCAAACTCTCGGGTAGTCCCACCGGGTCCGTTGCAACGCTCGGCTTCGGCTCGCCGTACTACAGCAGCATCGACGGTAAGTCGCTCAGCGTCGGCGACAGTTGGGAAGTCTCGGGAGCCAACGGTGATACGAGCTTCAAGGTCGAGCGCGTCTCTACGTACGCGGGCTTAGAGTGTGCGAACTTCGTCGTCCGGACGAACGGCAGCGTCACCTGGGAGAGTTGCGTCTCGCCCGAAAGCCCGCTTCCGGGTCA
Source organism: Haloferax sp. s1 (assembly GCF_058382125.1). Classification (NCBI taxonomy): domain Archaea; kingdom Methanobacteriati; phylum Methanobacteriota; class Halobacteria; order Halobacteriales; family Haloferacaceae; genus Haloferax; species Haloferax sp. s1. The sequence continues at coordinate 2,965 of NZ_JBZRPK010000526.1, read as the reverse complement.
CATGGCCTTCTACGAGGAGGAAGGTGACGACGAACCGGCGTTCGAGATGGTTCTCGTCGAGTACCGGTCCGGAAACTGAGTACCGCCTGAAAACTGAGATTCCTCAGTAGACTTTTGCTAACGGAACGACTGCCATCGGAATGTTCGAGTTCAACAGCACGTCCTGTGCGGTGCTTCCAAAGACGATTTTCGAGGTCGGGTTTCGCTTTCGAACCCCGATGACGATTTCGTCGGCGTTCTGTTCTTTTGCACACTGAAGGATGTCGTCAGCGGGGTCGTTTCCGCGGATGTACTGGTGTGTCTCGATGGTGACGGTATCGCCGAGCCGGGAGCCGACAACGTTCATCGCGTCTTCCCCGTCGCGGACGTCGTCGCTGTCGGTGTGGTCGCCGCCTTGGTGCGAATTGACGACGTGGATAACGTCGTCTGTTTCAATTCGTTGAGAGAGGTAATCACAAACCTCGGCGCTGGTGTGTACCGAGTCCGTACCCATAACATACGTTGCCATGCCACATATCCCTACGTCGTCCTATAAAAATCCATGCCCCACTACCGCTGGTCAGACTGCTTTCGACGGAGCGAAAATACATCGCTGACGGTCATTCTCCGACGCATTCATCTGGGACAAGACATTTACCGCCCGAAAAAGGTCAGTCTGGTATGGATAGGACCGCCCTTCTTGCCGGCGGGGCGGTCGGCGTCGTGGTCATCGCCCTCGCCGCCGCCGTCGTCGTTCCCGGTGTCCTCGCGGACCCGACCGACGAGGGACCGGTCCGTCCCGGCCCGGTAGACGTGGCTGATGTCTCTATCGCCGCGGGCCCGGCCACGGGAGAGACGGCGACGCTGGAGATAGAAACACGAATCGACCACCGAAGAAATCCCACGCAGAACGTGAGTGTCCTCGTTCGCGCCGTCGACGCCGAATCAGGACTCCTGACAACGACAAAACAAGTCGACGTCGGCACCATCTCACGCGACGGTGAAAAGACGGTCTCGACGAACCTCACCGTCCCTAGAGAAGGCGGCTACGACATCGAGGTTATACTCTACCGCAACGCAGAGCGTGTCGATGAGGCTCGAAAAAGCGTCCGCGGCGTTTCGGCTATCAAGCCGCCATACTTGCAGTCGACCACGTCGTTCACCGACAGCGAGGCACTCCCGCCCGTCTCGTTTTCCATCGCGGACGCAGGTGAAGACCAGACGACGCTCGACCTCTCGGCGACGCTTGCCAACACCGGCGACGACCCGGCTGAGGACCTCTCGGTCATGTTCGTACTCCGGCAAGCCGAATCGAATATCGTCGCGTCCCGGACGACGGTCGATGCGGGAGCAATCCGCGCCGGGCGAACAGAGACGGTCAGCGCGACGACCACAGTACCGAACGACTACAACTACTACATCGACGCCGTGTTGCTCCGGGATGGTGTCGTCATCGACACCGCCCGCGGCGCGGCGAACCTGAACCCAACGAGGACGATTAGCGTGAACCAGACGACAGAAGACGTAGAACTGCGCGTCGAAGACTTCGAAAACGGCGGAGACGGCGGCGCACCAGATGAGAGGGAGTACGCGGCCACAGAAACCGAGTCGGCAGCACCCGGCTTCGGTGCCGTCGTCGCACTCGTGGCGCTCCTCGCGAGCGCTCTCATCGCTCGGAGGCGGTCCCAATGAGCGACGAAGCGCCGACGAAATCGAATGCAGACGAGGACCGAATCCCGGCGACGACCGCCGAACCGGCCGAAGACGTGGACGAACAGGAGGACCGCGAGTTCGCCGAGCGACTTCGACGGTATCTCGACTACGCCGTCCTCGCCGGACTGCTACTGCTCGCGCTCATCGCGGCGCTGCAGTTCTACCTCAACGCGAGCCAAATCATCTCGACGTGGGTGAACCCCGAGTTCCGGCCAATCTTCCACGCCGCGTTCAACGTCGTGTTGCTCCTCGGTGCGGCGCTCGGCATCTCCGTCCAACTCCGGCGGTTGACGAACTAATCGGGACGACGGGATACCACCCTATCCCGACACCAGCGCAGCACCGCCGAAGAACAATCCCAGTGCGACGAAGAACAGGCCCATCAGTTTGGTTAGCGTGACGTTCCACGCTGCCGGTTCGACTTCGCTCGCGTGGGTTTTGCTCCCGATTGCGTCGAGCTGCTCGCCGAATTTCGTGATGCCGTAGGCGTACCGATAGGTGATAACTCCGCCAGTAATCGCCAGTAGCCCGAACAATACCGTCTGGATGTCCATCGGTGGCCGACGGTTGTCTCTCGAGTAGTATGTTGTCTTTGACCGGATCTACAAGCGGTAGGCGAAAGTCAGCAAGTCGGCCCTAACACGCAGTATTAGCTGAGTAGCAACCACGCACCGAAGACGGCGCCACCGCCGACGACGGTGCTTATCGCGGCGTGAACTCGAAGTCTGTCGAGAATCGCGTGGGCGTGTTCGTCTTCGACGGACAGGAGGTCGTGAATCTCGCTGCCAATCTCACAGCGGGGCAAGAAATCCATGGCGACGTGGAGGAACACGCCCGAGGCGAATCCGAAGACGACACCGCGGAAGGCGTCGGTCGCCGGAAGCGACACGGCACTGGAGATGATAGCCGCGATACCCAGCCCCGCAGCGGGAAGGAGAAGCGGGAAGACGGGCTTGTTCTGGCTCGAAAGGCGACGAGCGGCGGCGTATCCGGCGGGGCCTTTGTGAGAGACGATAGCGAGGCCGAGTCCGACCCCGACATCGATGTTTCCGTAGACGATTCCGATGATGGCACCCGCGGAAATGGCGTGTGCGGAGAGTTCCGTCACGGTGCGGTCGACCGGGAAGTTCATGTGAGCGAACCGGTGGCCCACGGTGTGTGCGCCGAATCCGGCGAGGATACCGAACGCGATACCAAATCCGCCGAACTGGGTGTGGTGACCGAGTGCCTGCGGGACGAGAAAGACGGCCGCGCTCGTCACCATCACGCCGCT
>NZ_JBZRPK010000527.1:0-6719 GCF_058382125.1 Haloferax sp. s1 | reverse complement strand
GCCCGGAACCGACTCGGGGAAGCCCCCGGCGAGAAGCGACTGTCGCGCGAGATTTCGCCCCTGTTCGTTTTCTTGATTCGCACAGCCGAGGCGGAAATCGACCCACTCGTCGGGCGAGACGCCGGTTCTATCGGTGAGTGCGTCTAGCACCGCGATAACCAAATCCTCCGGGTACACGTCCGCGAAACCGCCGTCTTTCTTCGCCTGTGGCGTTCGAACTGCATCGACGATGACTGCTCGCTCAGTGGAACGGCTCATACCAATTGGTGTGACAGCATCTGCCTTGAACCTTCGTTGAATGAAGGCAAATGATTATGATGGTTCACGAACCCCTTTTCGGTGATGCAAGTGAGTGTACTCGGTGCCGGAACCATGGGACACGGAATCGCACAGGTGTCCGCGATGGCCGGCCACGAGGTGACGATGCGAGATATCGAAATGGAGTACGTCCAGAACGGGCTGGACGCAATCGAGGAGAACCTTCAGGGCGGCGTCGACCGCGACAAGGTGACGCCCGAGGAGATGTCGGCCACGCTCGACCGAATCTCGGGGACGGCCTCGCTGGACGAGGCTGTCGCCGACGCCGACCTCGTCATCGAAGCAGTACCCGAAGACATGGACCTGAAGCGCGACACCGTCAGCGAGGTCGAATCACTCGCTGACGAGGAGACGATTATCGCGTCGAACACGTCGTCGCTCTCGGTGACGGAGATTATGAGCGCCCTCGACCGGCCGGAGCGCGGCGTCGGACTCCACTTTTTCAACCCGGTTCACATCATGGGTCTCGTGGAAGTCGTCGTCGCCGAGCAGACCGACGAAGAGACGCTGACGTTCGCAAACGACTTCGTGGAGGGAATCGACAAGACGGCCGTCCAAGTCGGCGATTCGCCCGGGTTTGCCTCGTCGCGTCTCGGCGTCGCACTCGGCGTCGAAGCCATGCGAATGGTTCAGGAAGGCGTCGCCTCACCGCACGACATCGACGACGCGATGGAACTCGGCTACAACCACCCGATGGGTCCAATCGAACTCGGCGACGTGGTCGGTCTCGACGTTCGTCTCGGGATTCTCGAATACCTGCGCGAAGAGTTAGGTGAGCGATTCCGCCCGCCGCAGATTCTCAAGCGGAAGGTCCGCGCTGGCAAGTTAGGCAAGAAGACCGGCGAAGGCTTCTACGTCTGGGAAGACGGCGAAATCGTCGGCGTCAGCGAGGATGTGATGGGCCGATGAGCGACCACGACGAGTCGATAGGCGAAGACGGTGAACCGGCGAGCGTGGAGTCAATCGCTGCCGAGTGCGAAACGGTCGATGTGGTCGTCGATGACCGTATCGAGGGCGTCGTCACGGTGACGATGAACCGACCCGACGCCCGAAACGCGCTAAACGCGACGCTTCGGGCCGAACTCAAGCGCGTCCTCGACGCCATCGAGGAGAGCAGCGCCCGCGTCGTCGTCCTCACGGGGGCGGACGAGGCAAAGGCGTTCGTCGCCGGTGCGGACGTAACGGAACTCCGCGAGCGCGACATGCTCGAACAGCGCGAGGCGAGCAAGCGCCCGCGGGTGTACGAGTACGTCGACGACCTCCGACAGCCGGTTATCGCTCGCATTAACGGGCACGCACTCGGCGGCGGCTGTGAGCTAATTCAGGCTTGCGACGTTCGAATCGCACACGAGCGAGCGAAAATCGGCCAGCCAGAGATTAATCTCGGCATCATGCCCGGCGGCGGCGGCACACAACGCCTCGCCCGCCTCGTCGGCGAAGGGCACGCGATGCGGCTCATCCTAACGGGGGAACTCATCCCGGCCGCAGAAGCGGCGGATATCGGACTCGTCGAGGAGGTTCACGACGACGAGACGTTCGACGACCGAGTGTACGAACTCGCCGAGATGATGGCGGCAAAGAGTCCCGTCGCGCTGGAGTTCGCCAAGAAGGCGGTCAAAGCCGCCTCGCGGATGGACCTCGAACAGGGAATCGAATACGAGGCCGAGTTGTTCGCCCAACTATTCGGGTCACCAGACAAGGACGAAGGCATCGACGCGTTCTTCGAGGACCGGGAACCCGAGTGGCACGAACGATAGTGTTCGAATAATTCGAACGCTATTGGCTATCCACTTGGTACTGTAAACGACCGAATTACACGTTGTCCCTCCCGAATGTAGTTTCTGAATCCGGTAAGACGGATGAGTATGCTATACACGGACACATACACCCAGATTCAGGAGTGCTGGAAACGTACTGAGCCCGCCATTCGTTCCGCATATTCGAACGAGAGTACGTAAGTTCAGAACACATGTCCGAAGAGTGAGAACCGTCGTTCGAAAGAAAAGAACAGGTGTTCAAAGAGTCGAGACAGCCGAGTGACTGCGTCGAGTTGATGGTTCGAAAAGTAATGTCTGGAGCAACACCGTCTGGGTCAACACAGGAGCGCCGCAGAAGCACTCAAGCAGCGAGGTGCATTACACCCATACTAATGTAATTGTTTGCCAGAATACCTATATAGACACCACAAAGATAACTATTGTTTGGTCTAGTTCTATTCGAGCTATTCGAACGAGACAATCTAGTGGCAGATAATCGAATAGAGAGTCTATCCACCCAAAAGCAAGCATTCTACGCATGTATCGGGGGTTCAGAGACAGAACAGTGCGTTCGAACGATTCGAACAACTGTTCTATCTCTTCGAGACGGATGACGAATCGAAAACGACGCTCAGGAGAAGTTGAGGTTTATTTCGACCTCGTTTGCGGCCCCGAGAAGGAGGTCGGCGAGGTCGTCAGTCAAACGGTCACCTTTGAGTCGGTTCGACGGGCCGGAGATACTGATTGCGCCGACTGGGTAGCCATCTTGGTCGGTGACGGCGACACCGACGGCGTGGAGTTTCGGGACGATTTCCTCGCGGTTGAGCGCGAATCCGCGTTCGCGAATGGTTTCCAATTCCTCGAAGAGTACGCCCGGGTCGGTTATCGTATGCGGCGTCTTCTCCGGAAGACCGTGTTGGTCGATGATTTCGTGGACTCGCTCGTCGGGGAATGCAGACAGAATCGCCTTTCCGGCGGCGAGTTGGTGGAGGTACGACCGTGTTCCCTCTCTCGCCGGGGTCCGAACCGAGTGCTTACCGGCCGCGCCGTAGAGATGGTATGCGCGTCCCTGTTCTTCTGTCACGCACCACACCTTCTCGCCCGTCTGCTCGGCGAGTTCTTCCAGTTTCGGCTTCGCCACCTCGTAGAATTGGTGCTGGTTACGCGCGTAAATGCCGAAATCGAGGAGTCGAAGCCCGACTCGATAGCCGTCGTCGTCCAGAACGACGAGTCCCTCTCGTTCCAGTGTCTTCAGGTGCCGATGAACCGTACTTTTCGCAAGCCCGAGTTCCGACGCGAGAGCAGTCGGTCCGAGCGGTCCTCGTTCCTTGAGCCGTTCGAGGATGCCAAAAGATGTCGCTGCCGTCTTCACCGGTCGGCGCTGTTCGTCGTCTGCCATTGTGTGGCATCCGTGTTCATTCGTTATAAACTTTGTTCGAAAAATTCGAACGCGCGTTCAGGTACTTCGAACGGAGCGGGTCAGCGGTACTATCCGATTAGCGGTGGGCGATAGAGCAAAGTAGTATCCGGGAGGATAGCCGACGTGCATGATTAAACTGGTGAATCTAGTCGTCCGAGCGGACGAGTACAGTCACGAGGAGTTCGTCGAGCGCTGGATGGGTTCGCACGCCGACATCGCGAAAGAACTCCCCGGCTTACAGAAATACGTAACGAGCCTTCCAGCAAACCCCGAGCGGTCCGAGTACGACGGTATCGTCGAACTCTACTTCGAGGATATGGGCGCGTTGAAGGCGGCGTTCGACTCCGACATCGGCAAAGAGGTGAACGCCGACGCCGCCGAGTTCATCGACATGGAACAGGGCCCGACGCTCTACGTCGAAGAGACGGTCCAACTCGACAGGTCGTGACCGAACCGGGCTTCCGCGACTACATCGACGTGCTACGAAAAGAACACGGGCTGAATCCGCTCTGAACACGCAGGTCGCTGCTTAGGTATCCGCTCGTTCCTCATCGAGGAGGTCGCGGATGTCGTCGGTCGACAGCAAGTCGACTAGATTTTCCCCCGCTTCGTACTGTGCTTGTTCTTCAGGCGTGAGGTACGTCTCTCTGTCGCGCTCGGAAAGCAACTCTTCGAGTCGGTCGTTGAGGTCTTCTGGGTCGTAGCCGGGGATTACCATAGACGAACATATGTTGTGCGATAACTTATAACACAGAGGGAGGAAGAATGGAGCCACGCAGTGCGTGATTAGTCCACGACCACACCGTCGTCTTTCACGTTCGGTGCGCCGACGACGAACACCTCACCGGCATCGAGACACCGGAGTTGCCGCACTTCGTCGGGAGAGACGACGACGATATCTCCGGATGCGAGTTCGAGCGTCTCGGTCACCGTTCCATCGTCGTCGGCAAAGACCATCTCGAATCGGCCGGAGAGAGCGTGTTAAAGTTCCTCTTGTGCGGTTTGGCGGTGCATTGGTCCGGAACCACCCGCCTCGAATACCCAGACCGTCGGGCGCATCTTCTCGGGGCGGAGTTCGTAGCCGACAGCGCGGACCTTCGCGTCCGCGTGTTCGACGTCGTGCAGTTCGAGGTTCGAGAGGGAGGCGTGTTTGTGCATCGCTACGGGCTATGGGGTGCGGAATAATAGGTGTGGGGTGTAAGGAGAGATAGCAACCCAGTTGTTACGAGTTGGGTGTAGAGACTGGCTGAACAGTGTAAACATCCCAACAGTACGATACATTCACAAATTATATAATTTGTACAATTTTTACAATTTGTACAGTAGGTGCGTTTATTATCATATTTATGCACTCAAGCATGTGAAATGTATTCTCAAAGTGACTGAAGACAACTAGCAGAATGGTGCCTGCGCAGTTGATGCAGAATCTCGAAGAACTCCGACTCCCGCCGCAACAGATGTGGGGTCGATGTCGAACTGCACACGCCACCGGGTGGCCATTTCTTTTTCACCGAAGCGCCGTGGTTCGAGCGGACGGTGAATCAGACCGTGGCCTTCGTCGAGCAAAGACTGTCCTGAAACGGTTGCACGCCATTCACTCCACTCGCTCTACTTGCTCCACTTACTCCACTCGCTCTACTTGCTCCACTTACTCCACTCGCTCTACTTGCTCCACTCACTGCGGAACCCAACAGAACCTGAATACCATAACGGACGAGCACGAACACTCACGTACGATGTCTCAGTTCGTCGTCGCGGCGTGCCAGATGGATTCGAAGGACGACAAACAGGATAACCTCGACCGGGCGCTCTCGTTCGTGGACGAGGCCGCCCGCGCGGGCGCTGACCTCGTCGCCTTCCCCGAGATGGTGACGTATATGGGCGACAGAGGCCGGTATCCCGAGGTTGCGGAACCCGCGGACGGACCGACAGTCAAGCAGTTCGCCGAGCGAGCCGACAAACACGGTATCTACGTCCACACAGGGAGCTTCTTCGAGCAGATTCCCGGCTCAGAGCGCGTGTACAACACGTCTGCCGTTATCGGACCCGACGGCGACGCACTCGACTACTACCGCAAGGTCCACCTCTTCGACATCGAACTGGAAGGAAGCGTCGAACAGCGAGAATCCGACTACGTGGCTCCCGGAAACGACGTCGTTACCGTGGATACCGAGCTTGCGACGCTCGGCCTCTCGATTTGCTACGACCTCAGATTCCCACAGCAGTACCAGACGATGGCTCAACGAGGGGCAAACGTCCTCCTCGTCCCATCGGCGTTCACCATGTACACGGGGAAAGACCACTGGAAGGCGCTCCTGCGGGCGCGGGCCATCGAGAATCAGGCGTACGTCGTCGCACCCGCACAGATTGGAACCAAACCGGCTTCGGAGCCGACATACGGGCGCACGGTCGTCGTCGACCCGTGGGGGAACGTCGTGGCGAAGGCGAAAGACCGAGAGGAAATCGCCACTTCGACTATCGACTTGGACTACCTCGACGACATCCGCCGCGACATGCAGACGCTCCAGCATGCTCGACCAGACGTGTACAAAAACGAATACGAAAATGAACCCTCGGGTCGTTAGAGGCTGAATCGCTCCGCCGCGGTCTCCATGTCCTTGTCACCGCGTCCGGAGAGGTTGACGAGGATGGTGTCGTGTTCGCTTGTTTCCGCGAGTTGAATCGCTCGCGCGACGGCGTGACTGGATTCGAGCGCCGGAATGATGCCTTCGGTCTCGCTGAGTTCGCGGAACGCCGCGAGCGCCTCGTCGTCGGTGACGCCGGTGTACTCAGCACGGCCAAGCGCGCGGAACATCGCGTGTTCCGGGCCGACACCGGGGTAATCCAACCCGGCGGAGACCGAGTGAACTTCCACGTCGTCGTCGATAACGCGGGTTTTCATCCCGTGGATAACGTCGTCTTTCCCCTTTGCAAGGGGTGCAGCGTGTTGCTTCGAGTCGGGCCCCTTACCGCCTCCTTCAGCCCCGTAGAACGACACGTTATCGTCGCGGAAGGCGTGGAAGAGGCCGATGGCGTTCGACCCGCCGCCGACACACGCAACGGCGGCGTCGGGGAGTTCGCCCGTCCGGTCGAGGAACTGCTCGCGTGCCTCCTCACCGATGACGCTCTGGAAGTCCCGAACCATCCGCGGGAAGGGGTCCGGGCCGACGACGCTTCCGACGAGGTACTGCGTCCCGTCGATCTTCTTCGCGTAGTCCTCTAAC
>NZ_JBZRPK010000528.1:0-6727 GCF_058382125.1 Haloferax sp. s1 | reverse complement strand
CGCGTATCGACTATCGATAACAGGCTTGACTGTACCGGTTTCGAGAAGTTCCTTTACGAAGGCCAGATCGTCTTTGTTAGGTTCCATCAGCAAATTACGTAGATTCTTACTCCCGACTACAGACAGTAACGGTCCGAAAATCATAGCTTGAAACAATCGACCGACTGGACCACCCACCATGACATAGGTTCCCTCTGGTGTTAATGCGCGCTTGTAATCAAACAGAGAATGTGATGCCGCAGTATCAAGAATCAAATCGTACGATTGTCTATGTTCGGTGAACTCTTCTCGGGTGTAGTCGATGACGCGGTCTGCCCCAATCGAGCGAACGATTTCCATTTTTTCCGTGCTGCAGACGCCGGTTACGTCAGCCCCGAACGATTTGGCAATTTGCACCGCAAACGTCCCGACACCGCCGGACGCACCATTAATCAAGATATTTTGGCCCGACTGAATCTGTCCAGCACCCCGAAGACCCTGAAGGGCGGTGACTGCTGCTGTCGGCACGACCGCCGCTTCCTCGAACGAAACGTCAGCAGATTTCATCACCAACGTATCTGCCGTTGCGACAACGTAGTCGGCAAAGCCGCCAAAACCACACTTCGATACGTCCCCAAATACCGCATCACCCGGGTGAAACCGCGTCACATTTTTGCCTACGGCTTCGACCCGACCCGCAACATCCATCCCGAGTATCTGTAATTTCGGTTGTAGAATACCACCGTACATGAAGCGGACTAAGAACGGTGACCCCCTCATGAGATGGCAGTCACCAGCGTTCACCGACGCTGCACGAACGTCTATCAATACCTCACTGTCGTTGGGGGTCGGCCTATCCACTTCTTTTTGTTCGAAAACACTGGGATCGCCATACTCAGAGTACACAACTGCGTTCATTTTGTCTCCGTCCTGCCTTCCAGTCGCCGCATCGACCGTCATATTCGCTGAACGATGACTCCTATCTTCCGCATTACCATAATCTACCATGGCGATTATTTCTTATTTGTATTATATATTTGAGACAACATAATCGTTGGTTTGCTACTCCGATTCGAGGACCCGCGCATGTAGTTTTACCAGACCAGTCAGCATCCGCTTCACCGCAAGACAGAACAAAACGACGTGCTGTCGGAGGGTAAATCGTATCCGTAAACCGTCGGGAACTGTGCTACCGCCCGGTAAGCCAGCACGATAGGCAGACAAACAACAAGGCCCGTGTGTTAAATAGTGGCATGGAGAATACTATACAGTGAGACAATGGGAGCGACTAGCAAGTTTACAGACAGAACCGAGGCGGGACAGTTACTCGCAGAGGAGCTCAATCGACGCGATATCGAGGCGGATATCGTACTCGCCATCCCACGGGGTGGGCTTCCGCTCGGGCGGCCTGTCGCGGACGCGCTCGATGTCCCGCTCGACATCGTTGTCGCGAAGAAAATCGGAGCGCCGGGGAATCCCGAATATGCGCTCGGCGCGGTTACGAGCGACGGGAGCGTCTGGCGTAACGAAGAGGGTCTCCGTGGGTTCGGTGATAACGAGGAGTATTTCGAACAAAAGCGGGCAGAGGAGGCGGAAAACGCGCGCGCAAAAGCAGAGCGCTACCGAGAGGGCGACGCACCCGACTTGACCGATAAAACGGTCGTCATCGTCGACGATGGAGTGGCGACGGGGTCGACCATCAAGGCTTGTATTCAACCAGTCCGTACCGCTGCAGATCGGGTCATCGTCGCGGTCCCAGTTGGGCCACCACACACGATAGACGAGGTTCGACAGATGGTCGACGAGGTCGTCTGTCTCCAGACACCGAGTAGCTTCATGGGTGTCGGTCAGTTTTACCGCAACTTCGAACAAGTGACTGACGAAGAGGCGATGACATACCTGGAACAGGAGTCGTAATCGGGTGAATAGTGACCCGATACCACTGATTTCACCTATTGCAACTATTCCTCATCGGGAACCAACTGCTGATGCGCAGTTGATACACAGGCCAGTCTCTTCGTCATAGTGGGTGTGACAAACGAGTGCGCCGCACTGCTGACACTGCTGTTCGGCAGCCATCGATTCACACACCTGACAGAGTCCGTGGATACTCATATTAGCTCGTGGTAAACACCGGAATATCTGACCGACCGACGAGGCGCGCAGTCGTGCTTCCGAGTAGGTGCTCAGGTCCCGCACTCCGGCCACGAGTCCCCAAGGTGATAACATCGGCGTCAACGCCGTCAGCATAGGAGAGGATTTCGTCCTCTGGGACGCCCCGTAAGACGGTCGTTGTCACCGGGAGGTTCCGGTCGCGAGCAGTTGTTTCGATATCGGTGATTGCATTCTGACCGCCCTGCTTGAGGAGACCGACGATGCTCCGAGGAGCATCTCCAAGCCCGTAGGTCGTCGTGTCGATAACGTACACCACGTGAACGTCAGCGCCGTATCGCTCGGCGATACCAAGCCCGTGTTCGGCAGCACGTTCTGCAGCGTCGCTGCCGTCGGTCGCGACGACGACGTCGTCATACATGGCGTAGCCCTCAGTCGGGACAGTCACGTCTGGGGCAACCCGAACGGACATCACCGGTACGTCCGAGAGTGCAACCACTCGTTCCGTCGCCCGTCCCGTCAAGAACTCCCCGCGCCCCGCTTCACCGTGGGTCCCCATCATCACGAGGTCGATGTCGTTCGCTTCGATATACTTGGTAATTACTCGATGCGGAATGCCTTCGCTGACGGTACGAACGGCCGCGATTCCACTCTCGTCGGCTCGTTTCTGTACCTGCTGGGTCATATCCCGCCCGCGCCGCTCGGAGTAGTTCCGTAATTCGTCTCGTGCTGAAGACCCTAAACCAGGTGGTTCAGGGCTGGTATCGACGACGTAGAGGATGTGGACCGTTGCGTCGCCAATTCGAGCGAGGTCGAGCGCCCGGACAACTGCCGCTTCAGCTTCCGAACTGCCATCCATCGGAAGGAGTATCTCGTCGTACATACTGGCGTTTATCTACGGTTTCGAGAATCAAATAACCCAAGCTCAGAGCATGTGTATCTCGTGTGTGCAGCGGTGTATTCGATGTTCAAGAATACGCTCAGACCAGCTTCCTTCCTACCGATAGAGCGTGTTTATCGGGCCTAAAAGTCTACCTGCGATTCTCACTTGGTGGTAGGCGCAGTCGAAATTTTGTCGAGTGCTACCATACACCTATATAGCTATGCCAGTGAAAAATATCGCCGTCGACGCGATGACAACCAGTCGGGAAGCCTCGGTTACAGACCTCGCTCAGACGATGCTGGACGAACAACTCGGTGACCTCGTCGTCGTCGAAGGCGACAAGCCAGTCGGGATGGTCACAGACCGTGACATCGCCCTCGCCGTCGCAGAACACGACGATGTAACCCAACTCACTGCCGAAGACATCATGACGGCAGATCCGCTTACGATTCACGAGGACGCGACAGCAGTTGACCTTCCGGCCAAGATGGCGGAGGGACAGGTCCGTCGGATTCCTGTCGTTGACGACGGAGGGGCACTCGTCGGCATCGCCACGCTCGACGATGTCGTCGCAACGACGGGCGAGATGTTGAAAGACGTTGCGACGGTAATCGAATGGCAATCTCGCGAATACAAGCCAGAGGACTGACTCTCGTAACCACACCTTTTCGTTTGCGCTTCGTCGGTCACCAAACACTGCGCCGTCTGCTCCCGAGAACGGTCGTTCTGGGCTCCCACAATCAGTATTCGAAACCGAACAGCAAGATGTAGAAAGACACCAATGGACAATCTATGAGTACCCACCCAAACCACGAGCATTCGGACAAGCAATCACCGAGATATCGTTCTCATCCCCAGATCGAGGGGACAATCCCCTGTTGTCGTGTCTGCCAGCTAGAATCAGAGGGTGAAACGCGAGGGACGGTCTCGAAGCTACCCGATAGACACGAACATTCAGCAGGTGAGGGAGAGCACAGCCAAGAGGAGGGCGCGGACGGAGTAGGTGTGGCAGGAGTGGACGAACAGCCAGCCCACGAACACGGAACCGAGCATCCGCACAGTCACGCGGAGGCCGAACACCCCCCTTACGCAGCAGACGAGCACGACCACGAGAGGCACGAGCATGGAGTTGACTATGAAGATCAGAGAGCACACACGGACCACACCGGCCACGAACGGATGTTCCGCCGCCGGTTCTGGGTGTCGCTCGTTCTCTCGGCACCAGTCATTTTCTTCAGCGAATTCATTCAGGATGTCTTCACCTACACCGCGCCCACGTTCCCCGGGAGCGTCTGGGTCACACCCGTCCTGTCGGTGATAATTTTCGCGTACGGTGGAGTTCCGTTCCTCTCGATGGCCCGGACGGAGCTCGAGAATCGCGAACCGGGGATGATGATGCTCATCTCACTCGCTATTACGGTCGCATTCGTCTACTCCATCGCGAGCCTGTTTCTCGAAGGGACAACGCCGTTTTTCTGGGAACTCGTCACGCTGATCGACATCATGCTGCTGGGCCATTGGATGGAGATGCGCTCCGTTCGGCAGGCTTCCGGGGCGCTCGACGAACTGGCGAAACTTATGCCGGATACCGCAGAGCGGGTCACCGAGAGTGGAGACACCGAAGAAGTTCCCATCTCCGACCTGACTGTAGGAGATGTCGTGCTTGTCCGTCCGGGCGCGAGCGTTCCGGCCGACGGTGAAGTTGTGGAGGGTGACTCCTCCGTCGATGAGTCGATGATTACCGGTGAGTCTCGGCCCGTCGAGAAGGTACCCGGCACAGAGGTCATCGCCGGAACAGTCAACCAAGACGGCAGCCTCCGGGTCCAGGTGACAAAGACCGGTGAGGAGACAGCGCTAGCGGGTATCATGCGTCTCGTCAAGGAGGCTCAGCAGTCGGAATCCCGAACCCAGTTACTCGCCGACCGCGCAGCAGGGTGGCTATTCTATATCGCGCTCACCGTCGCAGGCATCACAGCTGTCGCGTGGGTCGTTGCGGTCGGGTCCAACATTACCGTCCTCGAACGGGTTGTGACGGTACTGGTCATCGCGTGCCCGCACGCACTCGGACTCGCTGTACCACTCGTGGTCGCTATCAACACCTCCACTGCTGCGCAGAACGGCATGCTGGTTCGCGACCGTATTGCGATGGAAGAAGCACGAAATCTAGATACGGTGATGTTCGACAAGACAGGAACGCTGACGAAGGGCGAACAGGGTGTCGTCGGTGTCCAGACCACGGAGGTCTGGGACGAAAAACGGGTATTCGAAATCGCGGCCGGTGTTGAGAGCGACTCCGAACACATGATCGCTCGTGCCATTCGGAACAGCGCCGAGGAACGAGGGGTACAACGAGAACAGGTCACGGGTTTCGAGAATCTTCGTGGACTCGGTGTCAGGGCTACCGCCGATGGAGAAACAGTCCATCTCGGAGGGCCCAACCTCATTGAAAAACTTGGCGTCGAGCCGTCCGGCGAAATCGCCGCCTTCGCCGCCGAAGCGGGAGCGAACGCCCAGACGGTCATTTATCTCGTACGAGAGAACTCCAAAGTTGTGGCAGCGTTCGCACTTGCGGACGTAGTCCGCGACGAGAGCCGGCAAGCCATCGAGGCACTACACGCGATGGGTATCGAGGTAGCAATGTTGACCGGTGACTCTGAAGACGTGGCGAAGGCCGTCGCCGAGGAACTCGGTATCGACCAGTACTTCTCCGAGGTCTTGCCCGAGGAGAAGGACACGAAAGTCGAACAGCTACAGTCAGAGGGGAAACTAGTTGCGATGGTCGGTGACGGCGTCAACGACGCCCCGGCACTCGCGAGGGCAGACGTCGGAGTCGCAATCGGCTCTGGGACGGACGTCGCCATCGAATCGGGAGATATCATCCTCGTCGACAACAACCCGCTGGACGTTGTCCGGCTCATTCGCCTCTCGAAGGCAAGTTACCGAAAGATGCAGGAAAACCTCGTCTGGGCAACTGGCTACAACGTGGTTGCACTCCCACTGGCAGCGGGGGTCCTCGCTCCGGTCGGTATCCTGCTGTCACCAGCAATCGGTGCAGTGTTCATGTCCCTTTCGACGATTATCGTCGCAATCAACGCTCGCCGGCTCAAGAGGGTTGATTTGTCGATCTGACATCTTCTGTGGCGGTCTCAGCCAGTCTGAAGACGTCGAAAGTCGTTTTAGTTCCCTGTCTCCTTGAACGCACCCGCGACAAGGAGAGGGAAGACGAGCGTCGCCTCTGCCTCAATTTGCGTGTAATTCGTCTCTCGTTCCTTGATTTTACCCCAAGACACAGCCTCGTTCGGCGGTGCACCGGACAGCGACCCATCTCCTTCCATCCCGGTCGAAATGTAGACGACGTAATCCGCACCGCCACGGAAGAGGTTCGTCATAATCGCGTGATGCTTCGGTACGCCACCCCCGACCGCAATAAGTCCCGTCGTGTCAGCTAACAGTCCATCTTCGATGAGTGAGTCGTAGTCGTCCAGAATCTCGATGCCGACCTCCGAGTCGTAGCCCTGACGATAGTAATAGAGGAAGTTCCCGACTTCGGCGTCTGTGAGCGCCGGACAATACACCGGCACGTCGTTATCCGCCGCTTGCTTCAAGACCGAATCCTCGTCGTCGAGCGTCTCCCCGAGTTCGCGCGCGCACGCCGTCGGCGCCCGTACCTTCTCCTCGGCGAAGAAGTCCTCGACGAAATCATAGAGGTATTCCTCCAACCAGACGTACCCGTCAGACGTAACGAAGAGGATG
>NZ_JBZRPK010000529.1:0-6733 GCF_058382125.1 Haloferax sp. s1 | reverse complement strand
GTTGGGTCGTACTCCTGTTCGACGAGGACACAGCGAGCGCTGTGGCGTCCATCGACTTCGTACTCCGGAATGCGGGTCAGACAGTCAGACATAGCTTTGGGACATCGGTCGGCGAAGAAACACGCGTTCGGCATCTCCGAGTCGATGAGACTCGGAACGTTCCCCGAGATGGGTTCGAGACGGGCGGCGGGGTCGTCAACGTCCGGTATCGACCCGAGTAATCCTTGCGTGTAGGGGTGGACGGGGTTATCGAAAATATCCGCGAGCGACCCCCGCTCGACGACTTCACTGGCGTACATGACGCCGACGCGGTCGCACATCCGAGCGATAACGCCCAGGTCGTGAGTAATCATCAGGATGCTCATCCCCTCTTTTTCCTGCAGGTCGCGGAGCAGGTTGAGAATCTGCGCTTGGATGGTCACGTCGAGCGCCGTCGTCGGTTCGTCGGCGACGAGGATGTCGGGTTCGCCCGCGAGCGCCTGTGCAATCATCGCACGCTGAAGCATCCCGCCGGAGAACTGGTGCGGATACTCGTTTGCGCGGTCTTCCGGGTCGGGGATACCGACTTGGTCCAGCAACTCGACCGCTCTCTCCATGCTTTCGTCGGAGACGTACTCCCGCGAGGGGACGAGTGTGTCCACGATGAGCGAACCGAGACCGTACCCCTGCGTCCGAGAGCGCGTACTCCGTGGGTTCGAGCGGGCGCGGCGCTGTACCTCGACCGCCTCGGCAATCTGCTCGCCGACGGTGATAGAGGGGTTGAAACTACTCATCGGGTCCTGAAACACCATGCTGAACGAGGGGCCGCGGAGCGACCGACGGACGCCTTCCGAGAGTTGTCGGATATCAACGAGGTCGCCGTCGACGGCTTGCGGTTTCGACCCGCGGAACTCGTCGGCGAGGTCGGCGTTGCGGTACCAGACCTCGCCGCTGGTCACGCGACCGGGCGACTCGATGAGGTCGATAACCGACAGTGCGGTGACCGACTTTCCGGACCCCGACTCACCGACGATACCGAATATCTCGCCGTCCTCGATATCGAACGAGACGTTCTCGACGGCGTTGACCTGTCCCTCTTCGGTGAAAAACCGAGTACTGAGACCACGGACTTCGAGAATCTTGTCCGCCATCTTAGACGCCTCCCTCGCCCTCGATACCCGGGTCGAGCGCGTCTCTGAGCCAGTCGCCGACGAGGTTTAGCCCGATGACCGTCACCACGATAGCGAGACCGGGCATCGTCGAAATCCACCACGCGGTCGATTGGTACTGCCGACCGAGGGCGATATCGAAGCCCCACGACACGTCGGCCCCGGAGAACCCGAGGAACGACAGCGCGGATTCGAGGAGGATGATGGCGGCCACCTGAATCGTCGCCAAGACGAGGATGGGTGTGATTGCGTTGGGGAGGACGTGCCGAAGCATCGTCCGCCCATCACTCGCGCCGAGAGCGTGTGCGGCTTTCACGTACTCTTCCTCGCGAATAGAGAGTGCTTCACCGCGCGCGACGCGGGCGAACCAGACCCAGTTGACGAGGGCGACCACGACGATGACCGTCCCCGGAAGCACGGCAGTTTCCGGCATCCCAGTCGGGAGACCGACAGCGGAACGGAACGCCGGGGCGAGCCCAGTCACGACGAACGGGTCGGGGATGGGCGCTTGTGCTTGTCCCCAGACGCCGACGAGGGCGATAGCGAGGACGAGAGAGGGGAACGCGAGCATGATGTCGGCGCTCCGCATCAGCAGGTCGTCGACGCGTCCGCGGTAGAACCCCGCCGACAACCCGACGAGGACACCGATGAGTGCAGCGAGCGACGTTCCGAACAGGCCGACGAGGATGGACGTTCTCGCGCCGTAAATGAGACGAGAGAGGATGTCTCTCCCGTTTCCGTCGGTCCCGAGCGGATGGGCGAGCGTCGCGTTCGTGTAAACAGTTCGCGTCTCGGTGACGACTTCGCCGTTTTCGATGACGACGCTCCCGTTTTCCATCTTCGTGACTTCCTTCGTCTCTTTAGTGCTGAAGCCAATCGGCGGCTGGCGCGCGTTGTCGAGGTCTTGTTTAGACGGACTGTACGGCGAGACAAACGGCGCGAAGATCGCCATCGCGACCATGAAGACGACGACGACGATACCAATCTTCGCGAGAAGACTTCGCTGGAGTTCCCGGCGAAGGTTTCTGCGTGTGCGTTCCGATATCATCGATTAACCTGGAGATTCAATCGTAGGCCACCTGTGGGTTGACGTAGGCGTACAGGGCATCTACGAGGATGTTTACGAGGACGAAGCCGACCGCGACCACGATGAGCGACCCTTGCAGGACCGGCCAGTCGCGGGCGTTGATACTGTTGATGATGAGCGTCCCGAGTCCCGGCCACGCGAAGACGGCCTCCGTGATGACGGCCCCGCCGATGAGCGTGCCGAGTTGGAGCCCGATAACGGTGATGACCGGGATAAGCGTGTTTCGAAGCGCGTGCTTGTAGCGGACCAGCGTCTCCGGGAGCCCCTTCGCCCGCGTCGCACGGACGTAGGTCTGGCCTAACTGGTCGAGCATCCCGCTTCGGGTGAGTCGCGTGATGAGCGCGGTGAAGTACGTCCCGAGCGTGATGGCGGGCAGCGTGATGTGCCACAGCCACGTTCCGAAGCCGTCTATCGCCGCATCAAGGTTACCGCTGGTGAGAAGCCCCACGATGCCGTCGAGACCGATGGGTCGCTGACTCGTCGGGAACAGATTGAACTGCACCGAGAGGACGATGATGAGCATCACCCCGAGCCAGAAGTTCGGGGTGCTGATACCGACGAGCGAGAACACCGTCGCTCCGTAGTCCGCGGGTTCGTGTCGGCGAGTCGCCGAGAGGACGCCCAACGGAATCGCGATGACGATGGCGACGACGGTCGCCGCGATGGCTAGCTCCAGCGTCGCTGGCAACTTCGCAAGGACGCGGGCCGTGACCGGCGTCCGAGTCACGAGCGAGAGCCCAAGGTCGCCGACGGGAACCCCGGAGATGAACTCCCAGTACTGGATGTACAGCGGCTCATTTAGCCCGAGTTCGGCGATGACTTGCGCTCTGACCTCGGGGTCGACGTCGGGGGGCAAGAGCACGTTCGCCGGGTCGCCCGGTGAGATAAACCGGAGACCGAAGACGACCGTGATGACCCCCCAGATGACGAACAGCCCCTGGAGCGAGCGCTTGATGAGGAACCTCGACAGGGACATCGGCTACGGTTGGCTCATCGCGTATGCATCAATGCGCTCGTCGGAGCGGGGTTCCCATTTGATGGCGTTGTTGACGCCGTAGACGCTGAACTGCTGGTTCAGGAATATCCATGGAGCCTGCTCGTGTGCGAGTGCGTTCGCCTCCTGGAGCGTCGCCTCTCGCTCCTCGCCGGACTGGTTTCCGGCCTGTTCGAGAAGCGAATCGAACTCGTCGTTCTTCCACGTGGTGAGCGTCCCGTCCGACGCGAGAAGCGCTTCCATGACGAGACCGCCATCGAAGGTCGCTTCGCCCCAGCCGATGAGGAACCACGGTGGACGCTTTTCGATAGAACCTGCGAGGAGTTCGTCCACGAGCGACCCGAAGTCACGCTGACGAACCGTCGCCGTGACGTTCGGGAGTTCGTCGATGTAGCCGACGACCGCCTGTGCGACTTCGAGGTCCTTCAGATACCGACCGACCGGCGTATTGAGTTCGATTTCGGCACCGGCGTAGCCGGACTCCTCGACGAGTTGCTCGGCCATGTCGGGGTCGTACGGATACGGGTCGATATCGGGGTTGTGACCGACGAACTCGGGAAGCGTCGGCTGGCCCGTCTGTGCGCCGAACCCACCGAGGATATTCTGAACGATACTTTCGAGGTCGATGGCGTAGTTCAGCGCCTGACGGAATTTGACCGAATCGAACGGTTCGAGGTCGTACCGAAGCCCGTTGTAGATAATCCGGGTCGACGGTGCCGCGGCGATGCTGGCATTGTCGGAGTTGTTGATGCGCGAAACCTCCTGTGGCGGGACGTTCACGATGACATCCGTTTCGCCTTGGAGGAGTTGGTTCACGCGCGTACTGGCCTCGGATGCGGCACGGAAGGTGAGTGTATCGACCGCTGCGCGTTCCTGCCAGTACTCTTCGTACGCGGAGAAGACGACGACTTCGTCTTCGGTGTACGAATCGAGTTTGAACGGTCCGGTCCCGTTTACGTTCTGTGCGATGTACGACTTGTCGTTGTTCTCAACCCACGACTGTTGCATCACGTCGAGGTAGGTTGCGAACTCGGAGAACACGATGGGGTTCAGGCCGTCGTTGTTCACCTTGACGGCGTTTTCGCCCTCGATTGCCTCCGCACCGGCGACACCGGCGAGTTGGTCACTCTGTGGGCTCGCGAAGCCGACTTCCTCGTCGACGACGCGGTTGATACTGTACGCCACGTCTTCGGGAGTGAGTTCGTCGCCGTTGTGGAAGGTGACGCCCTCGCGGAGGTCGAACCGAACCGCGTTTTCGCCCTCGATTCGCTCGTAGTTCGTTGCGAGCGCGGTCTGTACTGCGCCGTCGGCGTCGCGGGTCAACACGCCCTCGTACGCGTGCAAGACGACGATAGTCGTCGGTGTTTCGCGGTGGTCGTGCGGGTCGAGACCGGACGGCATCTGCCCCTGTGTAATCGTCACATCGAACGTATCGCCGTTTTCCGACGGCGTCGTGGTCGTCTCAGTCTCGTTCCCCCCACCGGCTGTAGTCGTCGTCTCTGTCCCTTCACCATCATCACCGGTACAGCCGGCGAGTGCAGCCGAGGCCGCTGCGCCGCCTGCTAATTTGAGGTATGAGCGGCGATTAATGTGTGAATTGTTATCAGCCATCGAAGGAAGATTGCGTCGGCCATTCTTATAATTTGCCCGATCACAACCCCAGTATATATTGTCCGACCTATATATTGTTACCAAGCACCATAGTGCATATCCCACTCCAACACGGGGTACGCTTATTAGTCCCCATCGCTGAACGATTTGTATGGCCGTGACCGGCCGTCCTAGCCTCAGGGACTTGTTCGACGAGTCGCCGACGCCCCACATCGCACACCCGCCGCGGACGCACCAACGGCACTTCTACGTCGCGACGGATGGGTCGTACCGTCCGAACGGTGGTGGACTCGGTGTTGTGATAGAGACCCGCGACGGCGAGCGAGTCGCCCGTATCGCGCTTCCAGACGTCGCTCCGGACAACAACGTCTCGGAGTATCGAGCACTCCACCTCGGGTTGGACGTGCTCGCCCACCGGGCACCACCGGGTTCCCGTGTTGGCGTCCTTATCGACCACGACGACCTGGCAGCGAACGTCAACAACGCGGTTCTCGCCAGCGACCACCCAGACTGGAAGTCGCCAAAGCGCATCGTCGTCCCCGCCGGGAGTGAACACCACTGGCGCGGGATTCAGGCTCGAATCTCCGGCTTCGAAGAGATTCGTGCCGCCCGAATCGATAGCCGAGAGAACCCCGCACATCCGCTTGCGAACTCACCGAGCGAGTACGAACACGTCAACAGACGCCCCAATCGGTGCGTGATTCCGGACCCGCCGGAGTTCGAGACGGAAACGGACGCGAGCTACCTGCCGCCGTCCCGGTTCGAAGGTCGGGCGAGCGACTGAACACCGTCAGACCCACGCCTCGACTCACCGGTCGGAGGTTGATGAGCGCGAGCGGTCCCATTCTACGACCCCCCGTCGAAACAGTCCTCCTCGTCAAAAAGTTGACAACGGGGCGTAGCGACAGCTACACCATGGACACGACGGGAGTCGTCGAACCGTTCGACCCCCGAGGATACGGGCTGTCGCCACTCGCCGCGACACTCAGATGCCGTGCACCGCGACTCATCGCCGGCAGTCTCCTCGTAGCGGTTGTCGTCTTCTTCGCCGCTCGGGACCCAGGATACCTTTCGCCGACTGCAGGACTCCGAACAGACGTGTTCGCCAGTGGCTCGCCTGACCTTCTCGTCCGCCTCGAACTGGCCGGACTCGTGGGTGCTCTCGTCGGCGGGACACATCTCGTCTTGCTGACCGGCCGCGACGCCGCGGTCGACCTCCGTTCGGCCGCGAAATACCTCATTTCTGCCGTTGCGGCGTTCATCGTCGGAGTCGGACTGACCTGGTTCGTCGCTCCGAGCGTTGTCGACCTCCTCATCAGTACGGACCGACTCGCATCCGGGTCCCGGCAGGCAATCCTCGAACTCGAACTGTTCTTGCCCGTCGCTGGAGGACTCGGAATGGCTACTGCACCGCTCCTCGTCGGGTTGGCTCGGTCCGGGGCGCTTCCGAGCCGACTCGGTGAGCGGACCAAAGGGATGGCACTCTTGCTTACAGTGGCATTCGCCGCGTTCTTCTCGCCGCCGGACCCGACGACGTTCGCCCTCTACGCGATGCCGCCGCTGGCCGGTGTTGCGGTCGCTGTCGCGTGGATTGACTTCAGGTGACGATTGGGTTGCCTCCGAAAAAATACGACTACCGGACCGATTACTCCTGCTGTGCGTCCACGACCGCAGTCGCTGCGAGGTTGACGATGTCTTTGACTTCGTCGCCGCGCTGTCGTACGCGACCGGGGTTGTCCATGCCGCCGCGCATAGCACCGATGGCCTCCGCGCCGCCGAGGCGCTGGCGGTGTCTGTAACCGATGTTACCCGCCGCGCGGCTCGGGAAGCTGAGGACGTTCGCCTCTCCGTCGAGTTCCGCGACGTTGTAGGGCCCTTCGACGCTTGCTTCGA
>NZ_JBZRPK010000530.1:0-6742 GCF_058382125.1 Haloferax sp. s1 | reverse complement strand
ATGGCAAGTGGTCTTGGTTATATGCTGCAATAGACCTCGACACGAAAGTGATTCTCGACGTCGCGCTGTTCAAGCGTCATGGGACTGATCCGGCGGCTGCGTTTCTCCACGGCGTGTGCGAGAAACACGACTGTTCAGAGACGGTGTTCTCTCGCCGATGCGTTCGGCTATCGGACTGCCTTCTCACGATTAGGAGTGAACGGTTGGGTCGACTACACAGAGCGAAACCTGATCGAAAAGTGGTTTCACACGTTCAAGATGTGCGTCGACTGTTCCCACAACTCATGGTGGGCAGTCGGCTGAGCGTCCGCCAGTAGCTTGCAGTATTCGTTCACTACTATAATTTTCAGCGACCGCATCAAGCACTCGATGGACGAACGCCAGCTCAGGTAGTTAACTAGACAGTACCCTGACCTCCATTATTATAGCTGAACCAGTAGCTCCACCACTACTCAGTCAAGGACTGCAGCCTCGGATATCCTGAAAACGCGATTCTTTGGGAGCGGCGTGCGACACTACCAGATAGTTATAGTTGAATAATCAAATCCAACCATAACTATCTATTGAATAATACAAAAGGCCGGCGGCAAATAGCAATGCACCTGCGATTTTCACCCAGCTTTTTTTCATAGAAAAAGATATAGTAACAATAATTAATCCGCCAATCGATAATAAAATATTGAAAGTATTTTCATTCACAATAGAGAGAGCTACACCAACCAATAAGGCAATATTCAGATACAGGAATATTATGTCATCGTGCATTGATAAGAGCCCCCTACTACTCATGGAAATATATGCGGAGTATAATTGGAGAATCAACAACGTGCTGAGAACAATGACTAATATCTTGCCATTGCCTACTAGATTTGTTCTGGTTCGTTCAGCCATCGACATGTATTATTCATTCACAAGGCATCAATTTTTTTCATATCGATTATGGGAAGCACGATGCCGGTCATCAACCCACGACTAAACAGTGGGTGCCGAACCTCGGAACAGATTCAATCGACTACCGACCGAAAAGAGTGAGGTGAGTTCGATCAACTGGCGTTCGCGCCTTAGCTACACACGTTCGTCAGGTGGTCAGAGGGCCTCGAAAGAGACTGATGAAAGCCTTGCCAGTCGACAACGGCGTGCTGATCCGGGCAGCCCGGGTCAGCTGCCGCATCTCCTCCTACCCCGGTGCATCAGGAGCGTACCCGGTATTTGCGAGGTCGTGTTGATACGTCGGCCACGCCCCGGAAATCGAACCAACCGGCGCATCGCGGTTGTACGTTCGGTCATTCATTTCGCTGAGTCTATCGAGACACCCAGTGAGTGATGCGAGTGCGGTCGTCCCCGAGGCGGCGAGAAATGCTCGTCTCGAAGTATTGGGGGAGGGCATCCCTTAAGATATTCCGGACATATTGTAAATTATTTTTCACTATTCTAGAGGAGGTACAATCATCCCAACGACTACGAGGAACGCTATGGACGCACGTGGTTCACGTGCTAAAGAGATTCGTGTAGAGCCGACTTCGTCCTCTGAGACTCAATTCGTCCGCTCGTTCGCAACCAGATACGTCACAACCATTCCGGCATAGAGTGCGGTCGTCGCGGCGAAAAGCGGAACGAGGAAACCGTCATTGAATCGGATGTCCGTGAGTCCGACACCGTCTCCGACAGCGAGTAGCACTACGCTGCCACCAGTTAGTGTGAGATACATCGAGACGAGTTTTTTCCTTCTCTCGGTCCACGGCGAATGATACGTGACAATGTCGATAGTCTTTGTGCCAGATAGCACGGCACCCCGCGGCGAGTTGAAACCCAACGGACCAATCGATACCGAAGTAGCAAGCCGCTACGACCGGTTCTCGACGAGCGTGTCGACAGGGTTGTCGAGGACGAATTCGATGTCGTCTTCCGGGCTTTTTGTCCGCGCTTCAAGGTCGGTAATGACGGATTCGGCCCGGTGACGGAACGCACGGAGCGTCTGGCGTCCCTCTTCAGTGAGCGAGAGATATTGGCGCGTGCCGTGTCTGGTGATACACACGTATTCCTTGTGTTCGAGTGTCGACGTGACGCGATTGCCGAGGACGTTGTAGTCACCGTTTGTAGGCTTGTAGTCCGCCGGGTCGCCGTCGACGCGGCCGTTCATGAAGTCGAGACCGTAGTGTGCTGCTTCCGTAATGAGCGTCTTCTTCTTAGCGTGTTTCGAGTCGGTATCGTGAGCTTCGATGATTGCGAGCGTAGCGACCTGGTCGGGAGTCGGAGAGTTAATCTGGTACGTCGTTAGGAGCGATGCCTCCTCGAACCCTTCCGTGGCAAGGGTGTCGAGACCGTGTGGGCGGGATTTTGGATCGACAACGTACGGCTCAGCATCGGTGTGTTCGTCCATACACGCCATCGTCGCGCCGATTGCCGCCCGCTTCGTCCCGGCGGTGACGTTGACTCGAACGAGGTCGTCCGGGTGCCAGTCGGCAATCGTTGTGATGGCACCCATCACCTCGTACATATCGAAGAGGTCGACGTACTCGACGGCGGGCGGCGTGCCGACGACATCGGTGATGTGGTCGACAACCGTTTCGTGGTAGTTCGGCCGCTCGACCGACGGGTCCTCGTGTTCGAGGAGATAAACGTGGTCAGGCCGGTCGTCCTCGACGGGACCGATGATGCGGTCGTGTTCGCGCCACAGAGGGACGACGTGAACACGGAGGTGACGTTTCATTTACTCGAACAACATCCCTGTTGGGTCGATAAGTCATTCGATACTACGAGCGCGCGCTATCGGCCGATTAGGCGGACCACGTCAGCGCCGATACACCCATCGGAAGCGTTCGTCTAGTTGGGATACTAACTATACTCATTCTATTCACGCAAGTCACCGTACTAGACGAGTAATCGCCAATTTCCATCCCCGACTACGAATATATGCCGCTGCCCCGTGCGATGCGAGGTGGCGGCCCAACAACTGGCCACGGCGGCACGATGGGGTGCCTCTGACCACGTGCCGTCTTGGCCAGGGCGTCGACGGAACGTCTCATCACACCTTCGCTGTGGGTTCGGTGATGGTGACGCGGTGTCGCCACTTCCGTCGATGCTGTCCCTCCCTCACAGCGGTCCCCCCTCCCTTCGGTCCTCCAACCCTCTTCGGTCCTCCAACATCCTTCGGCCCCCCTCATTGGTCGGCACGGCGACAATCACCGTTCTCTCCTGCACCCACTTGTCAGGGAGAAGAACATAGTTATATACTTCCAACCAAAGTATATGGTACCAATGACGGTAGGTGGCCGTTTTACACGGCGGGCGTTCGCCATCTAACCATTCAGCTACTGTCATTGCTCGCTTTGCTCGCGTTTCAACGACGCTGAGAGAGGTCTATCTCATGTCACAGCAGAACTCCTCCACGATAGTGGTAACGCTCCCAGATGGTTCCGAACGTCACGTTCCTCGGGGAACCACTGTCGAAGAAGTCGCGTATCGAATCGGCGAGGGTCTCGGCCGCGATACGGTCGCTGGAATCGTCGACCACGAACTCGTCGCGGCGGCGGAACCAATCACCGAAGACGCCACCGTCGAAATCGTCACCGAAAGCTCAGACGAGTATTTGGACGTGCTGCGCCACTCGGCGGCACACATCTTCGCACAGGCCCTTCAGCGTCTCCATCCCGAGGCGAAACTGGCTATCGGACCCTACACCGACGAAGGGTTCTACTACGACATCTACGGCGTAGACCTCGACGGCGACGACCTCGCGGGGATTCAAGCCGAAGCCGAGGAAATAATCGAAGCAGACTACGACATCGAGCGCGTCGAATTGGACCGCGAGGACGCCTTCGAGTATTACGATGACAATCAGTTCAAGCGCGAAATCCTGGAGCAGGAAGCCGCAGGCGAGGACCCAGTTACGTTCTACCGACAGGGTGAGTTTCAGGACCTCTGCAAGGGTCCGCACGTCTCATCGACGGGGAAAATCGGCGGCTTCGAACTCCTCGATATCTCCGCGGCCTACTGGCGCGGCGACGAGGAAAACGAGTCACTCACGCGCGTCTACGGGACGGCCTTCGAGTCCGAATCGGAACTGGAAGACTACCTCGAACTGCGCCGGGAAGCCGAAAAGCGCGACCACCGCAAACTTGCTCGGGAACTCGACCTCTTCAGTATTCCCGCTCACTCGCCGGGATGCGTTCACTACCACCCGAACGGGATAGCGATTCGGCGCGAACTCGAAGCCTACATCCGCGAGAAAAACGAAGACCTCGGATACGACGAGGTGCGGACGCCCGAGTTGAACAAGGCAAAACTCTGGCAGAAGTCCGGCCACTACGAAAACTTCCGAGAGAACGGCGAAATGTTCGCGTGGGAACAGGATGACACCGAGTACGGCTTGAAGCCGATGAACTGTGCAAACCACAGTCACATCTACGACACCTCCATGCGCTCCTATCGGGACCTCCCGATACGTTTCAGCGAATTCGGGAACGTCTTCCGGAACGAACAATCGGGTGAACTTTCCGGACTGCTTCGCGTGCGCGGTTTAACCCAAGACGACGGGCACGCTTACGTCCGCCCCGACCAGATTCAGTCGGAGATTCTGAACATCCTCCAGGCCATCGAGGACATCTACAGCCACTTCGGCCTCGAAGTCCTCTATAAACTGGAGACGCGCGGCGAGAACGCCATTGGTGGCGAGGCACTCTGGGAACAAGCGACGGACGCGCTTCGTGACGCCCTCCACGAGAAGAACCTCGACTTCGACATCGAATCGGGAGAAGCCGCCTTCTACGGACCGAAAATCGGTATCAACGCCCGCGACGCGCTCGGCCGCGAATGGACCATCGGGACCGTGCAGGTCGACTTCAACATCCCGCGCCGACTCGACCTGACGTACGTCGGCGAGGATAACGAAGAACACTACCCAGTGATGATTCATCGTGCCCTCCTCGGGTCCTTCGAGCGCTTCATGGGCGTTATCATCGAGCACTTCGACGGCAAGTTCCCGACGTGGCTCGCCCCCGAGCAGATCCGCGTCCTCCCCATCAGCGACGACAACCTCGACTACGCTCGCGAGGTTGCCAGCGAACTCGACGAGTACCGCGTCGAAATCGAGGACCGCTCGTGGACCATCGGGAAGAAAATCCAGACGGCTCACGAGGACCGCGTCCCCTATATGATTATCGTCGGCGACGACGAGGAAGGGTCGAACACGATTTCAGTCCGTGACCGAAAGGAGCGCGAGGCAAACGACATCGAGCGAGATGCGTTCCGGAACCACCTCGAACGTGAGGTCACGCAGAAACACCTCGAACCGACGTTCCTCGCAGGTCAGTAGCGCGAAGTGATGGCTCCGTGAGGCCGAAGTGTTCGACGCCTAAAGGCGAAGCAACGACTATGCTTCGACCGCCCTCTTCGGCTATCCGTTCTCTGGTAATACGGACAAAAGAGCACAGTGACGGGGAGTACCCCCTTGTCGGCAGCCTATTGGCAGCCTATTCTTTGTAAGAGACCACCCGTCCCCACGAGGTGGCTTTGCCCCAGAGACCGGAGCGCATGCATTCGAGTTCGACGATTTGTGAGTTATCGACGAACAGGTTGACCTCTGGTCCGAAGTTCTTGACGTACCACTCGAACATCTCAGGACCCGGTGCCTCAAACACGAGGTTTTCCATGCCGAGTTCGTTCGCTATCTCGTAGACGACATCGGTCCGCCACTCGGTGACTTCCTCGGTGATGCCTTCGGCTTCGACCATCAGGTGCTCGGCACCGGCTTCGAGGTGGCGCTTACCCTCCTCGATGGCCTGCTGTGGGTCTTGTTGCCCTTCACGCTCGAGTTCTTCGGGAGCAGAAGCGCCACCAGCGCCGAACTGAACGTTGATTTCGGGTTTGGGTTCCAGTCCTTTTTGGGCGACCAGTTCGGTCATCCGAATCATATCATCCGTGTCGATAGCGAGAAAGCCCGAGGAAATTTCGACGATGTCGAAGCCGACGCGCGCACACTCCTCGACGTATTCCTCAATCTTGTCGTTGTCTCTAACGAGGACGTTCTCGATGTATCCGCCGGTGTTCACCTTTACGTCGTGTTCGTGGCAGATGCCAATCATCTCCGTGACGGCGTCCTCGGGCATCAGCGCGAACGAGCCACCACTGAACTTGTAGATATCGACGTAGTGACCCACTGTCTCTAGGATATCCCGCAGTTCGCGCGGTCCCATCGGGTCGTAGTACGGCCCGCGAATCTCCGTGATTCCTTTTTCGCGTGGCTTGTCCTCTCGCTCGTTGACGTGCAGGAAGTCGAAAGGTCGGTCTGGGTCTGCCATGTCAACTAGGTATAACATGGCGTGCTACTTGTTCTCTGGGGTGATGCTGTGACTTTGACTACGGCGGTCGTCAGTCGAGGAGCGCGAGCAAGTCGTCGACGTGGCGTTCCTCGAGGTTTCGGATGCAGTCGATAATCTCCTCTCGGCGGCTCTCGCCGTAGACAGCGGCGGCCATCGGGTGGAACTTTGCTTCGAGTTCGTCCCAGTCCATGGGAGTGTTTGGATGGCCGCGGAAGTCGTCTTTCTCGACGTGGTAAGTCGTGCCGTCTTCGAGTTCGATATCGATGACTGCGGGCATCTCGCCGTCTTCGAACCGTTCGGTCAGTTCTTCGTCTTCCTCGACCGTAACCGTCTGGAGAAGCGTCTGGACATCCTCCGATTGGATGCGCGCGCGCTCGTATTGTTCGGTGAGCATCTGGCGGTCGATGAGCGCTGCTGCGAGC
>NZ_JBZRPK010000531.1:0-6755 GCF_058382125.1 Haloferax sp. s1 | reverse complement strand
CCCAAATCTCGTCTTTCAGTGCGTCGAGTCCCTTTTCGGCTTCGGCGCTGATGAACGTCACTTCGTCGGGGTCGAGACCGACCTCGCGGAGGTTCTCCTCGACCGTCGGGAGGTAGTCCTTATCGATGAGGTCTGCCTTGTTGACGGCGACGATAGACGGCAGGTAGACGCGGTTTTTCATGATACCGTCGACGAGCTCGTCGATGGTCGTCTCACCGCGGAGCGTCACTTCGGCGTTGACAAAGCCGTGCTCGCGGAGAATCCCTTTTATCGTGTCCTCTTCGAGGTCGACGCTGTCGCTTTTCGTCACTCGAATCCCGCCTTTTCCTCGCTTCGTGATAGAGAGGTTCGGCGGCGACGTATCCAGTCGAATCTTGTTGTTATAGAGTTCCGTTTGGAGTCGCTCGTAACGCTCTATCTCGAACACCGAGAGCATGAAGACGACGAGGTCGGCGGTGCGGACGACAGAGAGAACCTCCTTACCGCCACCACGGCCACCGGCAGCGCCTTCGATGAGGCCGGGAACGTCCAGTATCTGGATGTTCGCACCTCTGTACTTCAGCATTCCCGGGTTCACGTCGAGCGTCGTAAACTCGTACTCGCCGGTCTCACTGTCCGCGTTGGTGAGCGCGTTGATGAGCGTCGACTTACCCACGCTGGGGAATCCGACCAGTGCGACTGTCGCGTCGCCGGTTTTCTCGACGGCGTATCCTTGGCCGCCACCGGCTGAACTCTGGTTTTCGAGTTTCTCTTTCAGTTCCGCGAGTTTCGCCTTGAGCCGACCGATGTGCGCCTCAGTCGACTTGTTGTACGGCGTATTAGATATCTCCTCGCGGATATCTTCGATCTCCTCCTCCAGTCCCATCGTTAACAGTTCCGCCGCGTCCGTCGAAAAACCCTTTCCTTCCGACCCGCAGATTCGTACCGGAAGAAAAAACCGAACACGTACCGACAAACTTCGACACTATCGGCCGTTTAGCCATCATCGACGTGAGGAAAATGGGATTAATTCATACGCGTGCGCCGAAAAATATCGGCACGATTATACATAACGCATCCGACCGCCCGATAAAGACCGATGCCGGACCCCAGGACGCTCCGCGATAGCACCCAAATCGTGCTTCCGTGCGCGCTTCTGGATAGTATACGCGACGAGATCGAAGCCGAGTTCGTCGTTACTATCCATGCCCAAACTGAAGAACTGTGCCGAATTATCGGGAGTCCGGTCGAGATTCGGGCGGTGAGCGACTTTCTCACCCGTCAGGGTATCTCACTCCGGTAGCCACCGTTCCGAAGGG
Source organism: Haloferax sp. s1 (assembly GCF_058382125.1). Lineage (NCBI taxonomy): Archaea > Methanobacteriati > Methanobacteriota > Halobacteria > Halobacteriales > Haloferacaceae > Haloferax > Haloferax sp. s1. The sequence goes on along the minus strand of NZ_JBZRPK010000531.1, from coordinate 5,457 downwards.
CTTGTTACGACACAGCCCAACGGCCCTGTATGGACGAAGCGCCGGGACTCTCCGACCAGTACCGCACGGCCAGTCCGTGGCCAGTGTTCATCGCACTCGGTATCCCTATCTCCGAATTGGGTCTCCTTTTCGGCCTGTTCCCGCTCGCCGTCGGAGGCCTCCTCTTGTTCGGAGGAAGTGTCGTCGGCATGCTCAGCGAATCCGGATACGTTGGGTCCACAATGCGGGCATTAATTGGGTTTTCCGTCATCTTGTTTGGGTTCGGGGCGGCACTGGCGTTCACCGACATCAACCTCGTCGCACGTGGGTACGCAGTGATTACTGCGGCGGCATTGCTCGTCTTTGGCGGCGTAGTCTTCGAGTTGTTCGTCCGTGAGCAGCGACAGGACATCTAAGCTTAACTTTACGTAGTGGTCGCCGTCAGTCGAACGAGAAACCAACAATCTATTTGAACGGCGTCCCCCAGTGTCTCGATATGGGAACCAAGACGTTCGACAAGGACACCATCCTCGACTTGACGGTCAACATGGTGCCGTTAGTCATCATCCTGTTTTTCGTGGTGGCTTTCGCTCTTGTCAACCCGTTCGGGTTCGAATCGCTCGCTTCAGGACTTCAGTACGGACTCCTCGTCACGCCGTTTGTTCTCTTGGCGGTGCTCACGTACCTCTCGGGGAAAGCAATCGTTGGCGCGGAGCAGTCCGGAACCGTCTACCCGCCGGGCCAAGCGACGGTCCCCGGCGTCGGCCCGCTCCACGAAGAGGAAGCGGCGGAAGCCGCCGAACTGGAAGAAACTAACGAAGCGGACGCAGTCGAAGCGGCGGAAGAGACGGCTTAAAACACCTCGAATCGCAGGGCGGTCCCGAATCTTTCATTACCCTGCACTACTCAGGCACATCCATGGAGGTTAACGGACAGTTAGCACTGACGGTGCTCATGGGGGTCTTCCTCATCGCCGTCGCCGCGTGGCTCGCGCGGGTCGAAGACTGGCGGTCGTACACCCCGCCCGCGGGGGGGGGGGCCCCCGGTGGGGATGCTGAGCAGGACGTGTCGGGGGAGGAAAAAACCCGGGTCATCCGTTGGTTAACAACGGTCGACCACAAGGACATCGGGATACTTTACGGCGCGTACGCGCTCGTCGCATTCGTCGTAGGCGGACTCATGGTCGTCCTGATGCGTATCGAACTTGCGGACCCGGCGGCGACGGTCATTTCGAACACGTTCTATAACTCGTTGCTCACCAGCCACGGGATTACGATGCTGTTTTTGTTCGGGACGCCCATTCTCGCCGCGTTCTCGAACTACTTCATCCCGCTTCTCATTGGTGCCGACGACATGGCGTTCCCGCGTATCAACGCCATCGCGTTCTGGCTCCTGCCGCCGGCGGCGCTGCTCATCTGGGCCGGGTTCTTCCCCATCCCGGACGTGATTCCGGCGCAGACGGCCTGGACGATGTACACACCGCTTTCGGCCGGTGCCGGCTCCGGAAACCAGGTAAACGCCGGTGTGGACCTGATGCTTCTCGGCCTGCACCTCTCGGGTGTCTCGGCCACGATGGGTGCGATCAACTTCATTGCGACCATCTTCACGGAGCGTGACGAGAAGGTCTCGTGGGCCAACCTCGACATCTTCTCGTGGACGGTCCTCACCCAGTCTGGTCTCATCCTGTTCGCGTTCCCGCTCCTCGGTAGCGCGATTCTCATGCTGCTTCTCGACCGGAACTTCGGAACGATGTTCTTCTCGGTCGACGGCGGCGCAATTCTCTGGCAGCACCTGTTTTGGTTCTTCGGTCACCCCGAAGTGTACATCCTCGTGCTTCCCCCGATGGGTATCGTGAGCCTCGTGCTCCCCCGCTTTGCGGGCCGTCGCCTCTTCGGGTTCAAGTTCGTCGTGTACTCCACGCTCGCCATTGGTGTCCTCTCGTTCGGTGTCTGGGCGCACCACATGTTCGCGACGGGTATCGACCCCCGTCTCCGTGCGTCGTTCATGGCCGTCTCGCTCGCCATTGCGATTCCGAGTGCGGTGAAGACGTTCAACTGGATCACGACGATGTGGAACGGGAAGATTCGCCTCACGACGCCGATGCTCTTCTGTATCGGCTTCGTGTCGAACTTCATCCTCGGCGGCGTGACGGGCGTCTTCCTCGCGTCGATTCCGGTGGACCTCATCCTCCACGACACCTACTACGTCGTCGGTCACTTCCACTACATCGTCATGGGTGCCATCGCCTTCGCCGGCTTCGCTGGCCTCTACTACTGGTTCCCCATCTACACCGGCCGGATGTACCAGGTCACGCTCGGTAAGTGGCACTTCTGGCTCTCGATGATCGGGACCAACGTGACGTTCTTCGCGATGATTCTGCTCGGATACGGTGGCATGCCGCGTCGCTACGCGACCTACCTGCCGCAGTTCGCAACGCTGCACCAGATTGCCACAATCGGCGCGCTCATCCTGCTCGCCGGTCAGATGATTTTCGTCTGGAACTTCGTCCAGTCGTGGCTCGAAGGCCCTGTCGTCCAGGACGGCGACCCATGGAACCTCGGTGAAGACAACCTCGAAACCGCCGAGTGGGCTTGGTTCGAACGGAAACTGCAGACGGCCGTCCCCGACGGTGGCGAAGAAGAGTCTGAACTCGCAACCGACGGCGGTCAAACGATTGCTGACGCGGACACGGTACCTGCGGCTGACGACGAGTAACGAACACACTCGTCGACTTCGCGGCCACTTCTTTCGGACGCTGTTTTCGAGAGCGAACGCGCTCAGCGTCAATTTCGTCCAGAGACAACCTTGCGGCGTTCAGACGAACTCCCGAACGACGCGAGAATGGGTTGAGCGCGCCCGCTCACACTAACTGACGACTGCTGCAGAGAACAGGCGTTTCTCAGATGACGAGGAGAATACCCGTCACAAACATCAGTATCGCGATGGCCCCGAGGATGATTCCGAGGATATCGGTATCCGACATACCGATGGCTTGCGACTGTGCGGCAAAAGGTGCATCGGTGCGCGGAAAGGAACGGAAACCCCTAACAGCGTGCGGTTCGGACCTGAAATCGTGAGTTCGAACGTCCGCGGTCAGCGATTCGTTCTCGGATTATACGTCGCCCTCGTCGCCGCCGCCGGTACCGCAGGCTTCCTCGCGGGGACGTTCGTCCCGAAGCTCAGTGCACCCCAATTTTTGTTCGTAATTCCATTCCCGGCAACACCCATCGGATTCGCTGCCTACGGGGCGCTAACTATCGCACTCGTCCTCGGAATTCCGCTCGTACTCGTCGTCTACGTCTCGTCGGAACTCGACGACAACGCGGTGTAAACCGGTACGAAAACCGGTACGAACCTCGACACAAAAACTAAGACTTGTCACCGGGACGTGAGAGTATGTATCACGTGGTAATCGGTGTCGATGACGACGTAGAACACGCACTTGCGTGCGTCCAAGCGGTCACAAACCTCCCGGGTGACGCCGCCGAAAAAGAAGTTACACTCGTCCATAGTTTCACGGATAACCCCAGTGGTGCGTCCGCGACACAGATTCACTCGGTCCGGGAGGCAAGTGAATACCTCGAAGACCACGGAATCGACTACGATGTGAACGAGTCATCCGGCGACCCCGCGGAGGTCATCATCGACTTCGCCGAAGAAGAAGACGCGGACCTCATTGTCACCGCCGGTCGCAAGCGGTCACCTGCCGGAAAGGCGCTCTTCGGCAGCGTCACACAGTCAGTGATTCTGAACACCGACCGCCCTGTTATGGTGACGGGCACCGCGAGAGGTTCAGAATGAGAACGTCCACACCGGAGTTCTGCGCTTCCGAGAGATACGTCGAGTAGTTCGTGGTCCCGTGTGGTGTTGCGACGGGCTTGACCTGCTCCCATCGCGCAACGTCCGTCATGAACTGCTTCATCGACGCCTGCTGGGTCCGTCCCCAACTGTAGTCGGTGTAGAGTTGGTAGAACTTCAGGTCCTCGCCGTAGGCTTCTTCCACGACCGGCGCGAGCGCCTATGTAGGCGTTGAACATTGAGAAAATACTCCAATGGTGTTTATTAACAATATATTCTGTTGTATTTGACATTCATAGGCAGCAGAAATACGAAACAAAAACGCAGTAGACGACGTGCTCTAGGGATAATCACGTACCAATGGAAAGCCACTCGACGGTCAGAATTGACGGGTAATCGGTCCTTTCAGCCGGTTAAACAACAGGATTTCTGGTATTTCTCGTGAGAACGTCCCCCAGTGTGTTTCGATTCAACGAGTGTGAAATCTCGTTATAATGATAGAGTTACAGGCACGTATATCTATCAGACTATAGATATTTATTCCCGAATTGTGCCAATTTAACCAGTATCACAGTGAACTGACCTCCGATTAATTTCACACAATGATGACTGTTCGAATTATAACTATCACCGTTAAGGGCAAATAACCGGTCGCCACGCTCGTGGCTGATACGTATGACCAAAGAAACGACAGACCACTGGACTCCCACACGCCGGTCCGTCCTGAGACTCGGCACAATGTCGGCGCTGGGTGTTGGTATCGGCGTCCCCGCATTCGCTGGTAGCGCAGCAGCGACGAAATGTCCCAGAACACCCGGTTTCTGGGCGAACCACCCGGACGCGTGGGAGCCCCTAGAACTCGACGACCCCCTCACTATCAGAGGAGTCACGATGACTCACTCCGGGTGGCGTGACTTCCTCGTCTCTCCAACGAAGGGTGACAAGGCGAACATCATGGGAAAGCACTACCTCGCCAGCATTCTGAACCTCAGAAACCGTCCCGTCGACGACCCGACGTGTACAGACAAGAAACTGAAGAGCGGTCCCTTCGAGGGCCACACTATCGAGATGGTGAAGAATAAGGCGGGAGACTGGCTCGACGATTCCAACTGGGCAGAGGAAGAAAAACAGAAGAAATGGATGGCTGGCGGAGTAGACGGTGAACCCCTGAAAGATACGCTCGACAGGTTCAACAACGACCCCAGTTCGCTCGGGCTTTCGTGTTCCTGCAACAACGAGACCTCGCGGTGATAGTTCGACTCTCGGGAGTAGCACAACTATAGCCACCAACTTGTGTCCGTGACTGTGGGTAAAATCTCACACTAACCGCGTGGCGGCAAACAACCCTCGTGTCCGCATTCGATGTCCTCGGTTCGAAGCCGCCCGCACGAATTCACCTTTTTCGACCATTTGTTCTTCGTCTCTACACTCGCGTTCGCGCAGTTCGTACTACGAGTGAAACTATCTCATCAACGATGGCGAGGCCACCCATGTGGTAGTAGTCGTCGAGTCTAGCGGAGAACGCTTCATCTGTCAATAAATACCATGCTACTGGACAATACACCTCTGAATACCTCAAAATCACCCGATATAGATTATATTACTACTTAGTCTACACAAGAAAATAACTTATTCGCGGAGCGCGTAAACTACGTATGGCCCTTTCGGATTACACCGGCC
>NZ_JBZRPK010000532.1:0-6772 GCF_058382125.1 Haloferax sp. s1 | reverse complement strand
GTGCCCCACCTGGGCCGGCGCCGCGGGCGGCGTTTTGCTCTCGGTGCTCTGGGTGCGCCCCCGGGGGCGGGGAGGGGGTAGGTGAGGGCGCCGCCGGGATTCCCCAGCGTGAACGGGAGCGCGAGGGTGAGGCCGGCCCCCGGACCGCGGGGGTAACCGCCGACCTTGATGGCCTCGACGAGGAGCGTTCCGATACCGCCGATGGCGAACACCGTCTCCGTCAGCACTGCACCGCCGAGCAGGCCACCGAACTGGATGCCGATGACCGTGATGACGGGAATCATCGCGTTGCGGAAGCCGTGTTTCAGGACCGTAATCTTCGCGCCTTGGCCCTTCGCGCGGGCAGTCCGCATGTAGTCTTGCCGGATGACTTCCAGCATCGACGAGCGCATCATCCGCGAGATGAGCGCCATCGAGTAGACGCCGATAACCGACGCCGGGAGAATCATGTGGCGAACCGCCGAGACGAACATCTCCATGTTCCCGGCAAGGAGCGTGTCGATTGTGACAAGCCCCGTTACGCGGATGGCCTCGACGTTGTAGAGGACCGAAATCCGGCCGCTCGTCGGGAGCCATCCGAGCATCTGTGCGAACAGCAAGATGAGAAGCGGACCGCTCCAGAAGATGGGGACGCTGATACCGGTGAGCGCACCGATACGGGTCAGGTGGTCCGTGATGCTGTCCTGCTTGACGGCGCTGAGGATGCCGAGCGGGATGCCGAGCGAGACGCCGATAAGCTGGCCGTAGAGGGCCAGTTCGAGCGTGACTGGCAGTTTGCTCGCCAGCACTTCACGGACTGGAGTGTTCCGCTGAATGATGAATGATTCACCAAACTGGAACTGCGCGGCATCGGCCAAGAACCGCCCGTACTGCACCCAGATAGGGTCGTTCAGCCCGAGACTCTCTTCGACCTGCCGGACGAACTCCTCGCTCGCTCGTTCGCCAGCGATGGTGAGCGCCGGGTCGCCCGGAGAGAGGTGCAGGATGGAGAAGACGAGCGATGCCACTCCAACCAGCACGGGGACGAGCAACAGCAGCCGCTTGAGTACGAATCGTGTCGAAATCATGAATCGAAAGGTGGTCAGTCCCTTAGTTCAGGCTAACCAGGTTGAGGTACGGGCCGCTTATGGCCGCGATTTTGAACCCGCTGACACGCTTTGAAACACCGCGGAGTTCGTCCGCGTAGTCGAGATACACCCAGGGAGCTTCGTCGTGCGCAATCTGGTTCGCCTGGTTGTACAGCGATTCACGCTCTGCTTCGTCGTAGGTGCTCTGCCCCTGCTCGATGAGGTCCATGTACTCGCTGTTCGCCCAACCGGAGCGGTTACTGGTGTTGTAACCTTCCGCGTCGAAGCTGACCCAGTCTTGGCCCTCGGTGAGTTCTCCTTCTTCCACCTGCGGGTGAAGCAGGACGTACATGAAGTTGTCCGGGTCGGCGTTGTCGGTGTACCAACCGAGGAAACAGGCGTCGTGGCGTCCCTGTGCGGTGTATTCGAGGAACGGACTGAACGACTGCTGGTTGATTTCGACATCGATGCCGATTTCGCCGAGGTTGGACGCGACGGTCTCTGCGGTCTGAATCGGCGATGGGTTGTACCCACGGGGGTTCTGGAACGTCGCCAGTTCGAACGAGAAGCCGTCGCCGTAGCCCGCCTCTTCGAGGAGGCTCTGTGCCTTGTCGGTGTCGTACGGGTACGGGTCGAGGTCGTCGTTGTGGCCGAGGACGTTCGGCGGAAGCGGTTGGCTCGCTTGTGTCGCGAAGCCGGAGTAAATCTCGTTGACGATGGCTTCGGTGTTGATGGCGTGGCTGATTGCCTGCCGGACGCGCTTGTCGCGGAACTCCTCCACACTCGCCATGTTGAACGCCATGTAGCCGATGTTGATACCCTCGGTGCGGACGAGGTCGGCGTTACTCGCGTTTTCGACCTGCACGGACGACTGCGCGCCGAGACCGTCGACGATATCGAGTTCGCCCGACGCGAGCGACTGCGCACGCGTGGAGTTCTGTCCGATGGTGACGAAGACGACTTCGTCCACGTTGGGACCTTCGCCCCAGTAGTCGGTGTTCGCTTCGAGGCGGATAATCTCGTTCGCGTCGTCGAGGTTGCTCAGCTTGAAGGGACCGGTACCGACTGGGTTCTTTTTGAGTTCCGTCCCGTACTCCTCGATGGCGGCCTTGGAGTGAACGGCGGCCGCGAACATCGCCAGATTGCGCAGGAACGGTGCGTACGTCTGGGTCAGCTTGATGGTCATCGAGTAGTCGCCATCGACTTGAATCTCGTCAATCCAGGACCCGAGCGTGAACGGACCGTAGGCGGAGACGTAGTCGTCGCCAGCGTAGTTCTCGTAGCTATTGTCGACGAAACGGCGATACGTCGCCACGAAGTCCGCTGCGGTGAACTCCTCGCCGTTGTGGAACTTCACACCCTCGCGGAGCGTGATGGACGCCGTCTTCCCCTCCAGCGTGTACTCCGTTGCAAGCCCCTGCGTCAGCGTGGACTTGCCTGGCTCGAAGTTAATGAGCGTGTCGTACATCTGCTCTGTGACCTTCGCAACCTCGCCGCTCGTATCGTTCTGGAAGTCGAGCGTTGGCGAGTGACTCCCGCGGCCGTACCGCAGGACAGATGGCGAGCCACCGTTACCGCCGGAGTTATCCTCGGTCGTGGTCTCCCCACCGCCACTGGTCTCTTCGGTCGTGGTTTCGTCGCCGTTACCACCAGTACAGCCCGCGAGAGCTGCGGTGGCCGTAGCCGTCCCCGCGGCGCTCAGGAAGCGGCGCCGGGATAGGGAATTGCCATCTTGTGACATACCAGTACCTATCAATCACACCCTATAAAAATAACGAAGAACGTGGACAGTAACTGAAAGACTCCGTCAAGCTCCACCGGCAAGAATAGGAATCAACCAAAAGACACCTCGCCAGCTTTGAGTTGGCTATTTATCGAGAAGGTGACAGGCTGCAGGGTGCTCGTCTGTGCCGAGTTCAGGGGCATCTCGTTCGCACACGCTTTCGAACCGTTCCCGAAGAATCGCCGCTGCGTCCTCCCACTCGCCGTCGACGACGTGTTCGAGTGCACGGTCGATAACATTCGTCAGGTCGGGCGACAGCGAGTGCGACAGGTGCGATTCTCGGAGTTCCGTGACGACCGCATTCCGGCCGACAGTCCCTCCGTCCGCACTCACCGCGACCGCCTCTTGCCCGGACTCTGCCGTTGCTTCCTCCCGCGCCGTCTCGACATCCAGCGACTCACGCTCGATTCGCTGGCGGAGGTCCATCACTTCGCGGTACGCTTCCTGTTCGATGTCGAGGTCCGCCGGCGGAATGACCTGCGGACACCGCGTTCGGAAGTGGCACCCCGACGGCGGGTTGATGGGACTGGGAACGTCGCCTTCGAGGATGATTCGGTCGTCCGTCTCGGCAGCAGGGTCCGGTTCCGGAATCGCCGACAGGAGTGCCCTCGTGTAGGGGTGTCTCGGGTCCTCGAACAACTCGCCTGTGTCCGCGACTTCGACGATTTCGCCGAGGTACATGACGGCGACGCGGTCGGAGATGTGGCGGACGACAGAGAGGTCGTGCGCGATGAAGAGGTACGTCAGGCCGAACTGCTCTTGGAGGTCTTCGAGCAGGTTGAGAATCTGCGCTTGGACACTCACGTCGAGCGCCGAGACGGGTTCGTCGGCGACGATGAAATCCGGGTCGACGGCGAGTGCGCGGGCGATACCGACGCGCTGGCGCTGCCCGCCAGAGAGTTCGTGGGGATAGCGGTCGTACTGCCCGACTTCCAGCCCGACGGCGTCGAGCAGTTGGTGGACGCGACGACGACGACGCTCACGGGTCGATTCGCCCGGCGTGACCGTCACGTCGACTGCAGTCACCGTGTCACCGTCGCGTTCGACCTCGATTTCGGTACGGAGTCGCTCTTCGACGGACACGTCAACGTCCCCGTTCGAGACGGTGATTGAGACGTGGGCCGTCGAAACACCGTTCGACGACCCCACGATGGCGTCGATTTCGTCGTTCGCCGTGACCGTCACGCGGTCGGGTGAAATACCGGATACGTCAGCCACGACCTCGCCGCGAACGTCGGGGTCGGACACCGGAAGGTCGTGAACGTCGAGCGGTTCGCGGATGGTCTGTCCGACGGTCATCCGCGGGTCGAGCGACGAAAGCGGGTCCTGGAAAATCATCTGCATGTCACGGCGCATCGCGCGGAGTTCGTCGCTGTCGAGTCCCGAAAGGTCCGTTCCGGAGAAGACGACGCGACCGTCCGTCGGCGGCGTCAAGTGCAGGAGACTTCGCCCGGCGGTGGATTTCCCACAGCCAGATTCGCCGACGAGACCGAGTGTTTCGCCCTCGTAGACGGTGAAATCGATTCCGTCGACCGCTTTCACGCTCTGGTCGTCGGTCCCGAGGAACTTGTCCAAGACGCCGTCTGCCTGTTGGTAGTACTTCTGTAACCCGTCGACTTCGAGAAGTGGTGTGTTGGAGGGCTTGGTCTGCGACATCGTTCCGACGGCGTCGACGCCGTACTCACTGGTATCGAAATCGTCGAGGACGCATTTCGAGCGGTGCGCTGTCGCTTCGCCCCCGTGTTGCTTGTACGGAATCTCACCCGCGGTACACTCCGGTTTGGCCCACGGACACCGCGGCGCGAAGTGGCAACCCTCGGGCATGTCGATGAGGTCAGGAACGTTGCCCTCGATGGGCGTGAGGCGCTCTTTTTCCTCGCTCGGTAGCGATTCGAGAAGCGTGTACGTGTACGGGTGCGAGGGGTTGTGGAATATCTCTTCGACCGGTCCCTCTTCGACGATTTCGCCCGCGTACATGACCGCAACCCGGTCGCACGTCTCGGCGACGACGCCGAGGTCGTGAGTAATCATGAGCACCGACATCCCGAGGTCCTCCTGTAGGTCGTCGATGAGGTCGAGAATCTGCGCCTGAATGGTCACGTCGAGCGCCGTCGTCGGTTCGTCGGCGACCAGAAGACGGGGTTGACACGCGAGCGCGATAGCGATGAGGACGCGCTGGCGCATCCCGCCGGAGAACTCGTGTGGGTACTCGTCGACGCGGGCACCCGGTTCAGGGATACCGACGGATTCGAGCACGTCGATGGTCCGTTCGACCACCTCGTCGTCGATATCACGGCTAAGCTTCGGCAGCAATTCGCGGACCGCGTTGAACCACGAGTCTTTCCGGCGGCCGCCGTACTGGTGGAGCCGAAGACTCTCTGCGACCTGTTCGCCCACCGTGAGCGACGGATTCAGCGAGGTCATCGGGTCCTGGAAAATCATCCCGATTTCACTCCCACGGACGACGCGCAGCGCTTCTTCGGGGGCATCCACGAGGTTGATGATGTCGCCGTCGACGAACGAGGGCTCGTCGTACTGCTCGCGGAATTCGTCGGCGAGGTGTGGACTCTCTAGTTCGACAGACCCCGAGACGATTTCGCCGGGGTCGTCGACGAGACCCATCGTCGAGAGGGCCGTCACGCTCTTTCCCGAGCCCGACTCGCCGACGAGGCCTACAGTCTCACCTTCGGCGACCGTAAGGTCGAGACCGTCGACAGCTTTGACGTGACCACGGTCGGTCGAAAACTGTGTTCGAAGGTTCGAAAGAGAGAGCAAACTCATTATTGAATGTGAATGATATGCATGGCATGATATACCTTTTCAATTTTTGCCAGACCATCTCAGACTTTTGTCACCGAGTCGGCGACCGAAATCCAGTCGAATGCGAGCGCCCGGTGTGGGAACGTCGAGTTCCCGCACCCCTGCGAAGGTAGACGTTCCCCACCGGCGGGAGAAGCCAAGGTTTAGGTATCGCTCACCGACACCATGCCGCATGGAAAAACATCCGCTCTCGGACGAGTCGAACACGTGGGAGACGGTGGTCGAAGAGTGTGAAGCGCTCGCTGACGACTATCGAGAGCGCGACTGGCGCGTCGTCGTGGCCCTGCCGGGCGACGTCGCTCCCGTTCCCGGAACAGGCGACGATGTCGTCGACCACGTCGGTCTCGATATCGTCGTTGGCGACGACGTATACAGTGAGGTCGAATCGGCCGTCGAAGGCACAGCGTTCGACGAATACGAATCGTTCCGCGCGGTCACCAACGGTCTCGTCTATCTCGCACTCATCGTCCGCGCGACCGAAGACGAAGTCGCGGTCTGCCTCCCGCTGTACTACCGTCTCGCCGAGACCGACCGCATGTTCTCGCTGCTCGCCGACGGCGCAACGATGCGGACGAAGGTCCACCCGCTCGACCCCGACACGGGTGTCGAATTCGTCCACGAGGACCCCGAGCCACTCTTGCCACCGGACTGGGACGCAGAGGTCTAACGCGCGTTCTGAAGCGTTTCCAGTGGAACCTCACGCAGACGATTACGGGCGACTCAGGCCGTCGAGTCGTCCGGTGATTCGACATTAGTCGCAGCACCGCTGTTCTCCGCCGATTCGGTCTCATCATCCGCCTCCTCGCACCGCAACTCCTCGGCTCGAAGTTCCGCGCGTGCGTACGCGTCGTAGATAGAATAGAGCCACACCGCGGGGATGAGAACGATTCCGATGAATACTACCGTCGAAAGCGTTGTGACGACCATCCCGACGGCGAACGCAAGTCCGCGTTCGAGTTCGCGGTTGTACAGTTGACCCAACCCGGGGAAGAGAGCGGATAGAAGCGCCGCAATGAATGGGTTCCCTCCTTCAATCAGGTCGTCTACCGCGGAGTCGACCGATGACTGCGGCGGGCCCCGTCTGCGGAACCCCCACCCCGGG
>NZ_JBZRPK010000708.1:0-19805 GCF_058382125.1 Haloferax sp. s1 | reverse complement strand
GTCGACGTCGACGAGCGCCCACTCGGCGGTCGAGGCCCGACTTTTCACCACCAGATGGGCCCCGCCGCGAGCGAACTCGTTCCCTCGGGACCGTTTGACTACCTAAACCGGGATGACGCCTATTTTGTCCCCCGCGCCGAACGTGGCCCTGTCCAACTCACCCGCTATACCTTCGAGGCCGAGCCAGTTGCTTCCTCGCAGTCAGAACTGGAATCGTACGTTGACTCAACGGTTGTCGACGCGACCTTCGACACAGAGAACAGCACCGACGGTGTAATTTCCATTCTCGAAACGGCAACTGACCTCGGCTCAGGGCGACGATACAAAGAGCGCGGTTCGATGTCTGACGAACTGACGACGATTACCGACCGGCTTGGAATGACTGACAGTATTCCGACCAAGCAGTCGAACTACATCTCACTGAATGGTGCAGTGATGTCGTTTTCCGATGCATGGTACCGTGCCTCTCTTTCGATACGGTGACCTTGGAATCAGAATGCGACGGAGCACACTCGTAATGTCGGGTGAACATCGTTTGGTTGGGCACCGTCTAGTTAGTAGCCTCCTGTATCGGTGGGTGTCGAACTGATGCCCCATTTCACTGACCGCATCGCCGACGGCTGGGAACACGCGCTCGAGATCACCCCGCTTACCCTGGTTCCCGTCCTGTTCGCGTGTCTGGAGATAGATAAGATACAGTCGGTGGCACTGTCTAGTTAGTGATCTCCTCAACCGGTGTTCGTCCATCGAGCGCTTGATGCGGTCTCTGATAATTGTAGTATTGCGCAAATTGTATGAACCACTCGCGGACGCTTCCGTGACTGCCCACCCACGAATTATGGAAGCGGTCGACTCGCATTTTGAGGGTGTGAAACCACTTTTCGATGAGGTTTCGCTCGACATAGTCAAGCCGACCGCTCAATCCTAATCGAGAGAGGGCAATCTGATATCCGTAGCCATCAACGAGAAATACAGCATCTGAGAGATCGTGTTTCTCCGAGAGTCGGTGGAGAAACGCAGCAGCCGGGTCAGTCCCATGTCGTCCAAACAATTCGACGTCAAGAATCAGCTTAGTCTCGGTGTCTATCACGTACTGCATACACAAACACTCTCAAAAAACAGTTTGTGCATTATGTTTATGTATGCGGCATCTGTAAACACGGATTGAAAATGCCATACGAAAACGGGCTCATTACGGCGTCGACATACGTCGAAAAAGGCGGTGTGGGAAAGACAACGACAGCGGCCCACGTCGCAGTCGCTGCGCACACCGACCACAACCTCGATACGCTCCTGATCGACCTTGCGGGAACGCAAAACGACCTCGCAACACAGTTCGGACTCGATGACGAAATTCAGGACCTCGACGCTCCCATTTCTGCAGTGTTTGGATCTGACTGGGATTTCATCCGCAGCAACATTCCTGATGTCGTCGACCGGATGGTATTCGAGACCGACGAGGGTCCGGATCTCATTCCTGCCGACCCCGGACTCGGCGGGGCAGACAACAATCTCGCGAATATCGACGTCGAAGAACGCTACGAGTTCCTTCGAACGTTCATCGAGGAGGATCTCGGTGACCGCTATGACTTCGTGTTGATGGACCTTCCCGGGAAGGAAGACAACATCTCACTCAACGGCCTGTTTGCCGCCGAAAACGTCGTTGCCCCACTGAAGCCCGGTGCCTTCGAAGAAAACCAACTTCGAAAGCTCGAAACGACACTTAGCGAGATCAACGAGGACCTCGCGGTTAACCTTCACCTCGCACTCGTCTTTGCGACGATGGTCGACGGCCGCATCTCGCTCCACGATAATTTTGTCAAGGACCTCGCCGCAGAGCATCCTGAACTCGTCGGCGAACCAATCCCGGCAACCGCTGGCATCGGAAATAGCCAGGACGCAGGCCACACCCTATTTAGCTTCGACGAAGACGAGCGCCTCAATAGTGCCAGCCGAGCACTTGCTTCGTACCGTGAAAACACGACTCGCCTCCTTGATAACATCACCCCCCGATAACTATGTCCGACGACAAACCAAACGCGGAAGAACTTCTCCAGAGTGCAAAGAGTCAGAAACGCCACACGAGTGAACCAACAAAAGAAATGTCTACTGATGACAGTGGAAATGAGCTTGTAGGTGCTGTCGAAGATGCGTACCAAGGACTCGAGAATGATGACCTCAATCAGACGCTCTCGCTCCGGGATGCGAACCTCGCAGCACTCTTTGCAGCACTCGAATCGACCGGCGGCCTCAATTCGGTTGGGAAGCGAGCACTGGAATATCTTGAACGGGACGAGACGACGAACTCGAAGGCAGATGTCCTGAAGGCACTCGTCAGGGTTGGACTCTCAGAGGTTGCAACAGAGGAATTAGAAGCAGGTGCCGAGGGCCGACGGCAGTTTGAGCGGTCGAAAATCGAAGACTACGATTTCTAAGTCCGTTTTCAGTATACATATACAGTATCCGTTTACAGTGATTGTATGCTAATTATGGGGAAGATGTGTATTCAACTCGGGCTCAAGGGACGACTCGGAACACCTCCTCTATGTGGGGCGTGAAACTGAGCAAAGTTTCAATAAGGAAGCCCGCACCGGCTTTGCCGGTTATCAGTCAAGTCGCTCTGCGTCGACGTGAAATGGGGTGACTGGCCAAATCGACCGTAAGCACGCCCACTCACCGACCGAACGATATATGTCAAGTATAAGTGCAGGTTTAGGCGGGACTACGTGGATTCGAAGCGTTCGTCAGCAACTACTTCCACAACCTCGAACCACATTGTCCACCTTGATGGTGAGTGAGTATAGCCGGATGTAGCTGAGTCAGGGTGCTTCTGAGAGTGCGGTGTCAGACCGCTACTGCTTGTTCGGTCTCCGATGAAGACATGAACTCTCCCATTCGTTATCCCGAATTCGGGGCTGCAGTGTCCGTCTCTGGCGGTAGGTCGCTGGCCTGAGCTGTTTTGCGGTCCTGACAGAGGAGCCGCAGCCCCATTGCCTCGATAGACCGAGCACCCCCAGCGCGCAATCACGTACTCTGTGGATTGGCTATAGTAGCGTTTGCAACTGGTGACACATCAGATCGAACGACAGCGGTCGATTGAGTGTGCAATGACTTGCAAACGCTACTATAGTATTCACATGATGGCGGCGTCGTTGGCGAAACGCCAGAAAACGAGGGACCAGAGCCTCACCAACCGGAACGCTACGGCCGCTAGACCGATCCCGAGCGGGAGCATCAGGATGGCACGTCGAGACACGAGATAGGCTGGTGCCTACCGACTAATGTCATCGTTCGAATATCAGAAAGTTCATAACACTTGATATATTATCTGCGGGTGATGTGGGATATGATTCCCAAAATACCCTCCGAGCGACGCCTGATTCGACGGGCGCGCCTTGCTTCGTGCGGATGTACTGTTTCACCGTGTCGCGTTGTCGGGAGTGTTCACGCATGAAACGCGTTCGACTGTTGTCTCTCGTCGTTCTGTACGCAGTCGCACTGAGTGCTGGTCTCGCCGGCGTTGATGTCGCGGCGGCAGACCAAACGAGCGGTTCAATCTCGGGTGTTAGGACCGCGCCGACGAGTCCGTCACCGGGACAGGATTGCACTGTGACGGCGAACGTCTCGAATATGGGCAGTAGCGGGCAGGCCGTTAAACTGACTGACGTGTACGTTCGCGGCCCCGGCGGTACCGACGAGCACGGCCGCGTCGAGAATATCGGCGCTATCGCGCCGGGTAATACGCTCTCTGTTCCCGTCTCGCTTTCCCTCCAAGAGACGGGGAGCCACTATCTCCGGGTTCACGCCGTCGTCAAAACGCGCAACGGCGGCCACCGACACTTCGAGTACCCGGTGTTAGTGACGGTCACGGACCGAGAACCGGTGTTGGTCTCAGTTCAAGCGTCCGAGTCAGCCGCCGAGTCTGAGACCCCGGTCAACGTCACAGTCGCCAACGGCGACGCTAAGCCGATCTCGTCTGTCGAGGTGCGACTCTCGGGGAACGGGTCGGCGACGGACCCCAAGCGCATCACCGGTTCTATCGAACCGGGTGTGGACCGCTCGTTCCGATACAACGTGACGTTCGACGACCCCGGAGCGCAGACGCTCTCTGCGAACGTGACCTACAAGACGAGCGGTGGTGCCATCAAGACGGTTACTGACGAGACGACGTTCGATGTCGTCAACGAGTCGGCCGGCACCGGGAACCGAATCGACGGAAAAATCAGACTCGTGGGCGTCGAAGCGTCCGGTTCGGGTATCGTCACCGTCCAAGGTGACGCCGCGAACGTCGGTGGCTCGAACGTCAAGTCCGTCCTGCTACGAGTCAAGGACACGAAGTCCGTAAGCCCGATGGGTGCCTCTGGCGAGTACTTCGTCGGCGCAGTCAACGACAGTAAGTTCGACACGTTCGAACTAATCGCCCGAACGGAGAGCAACGCCACCGAGATTCCCATCCGCGTCAGATATCTCGTCGATGGCGAACAGAAGACCGAAACCGTACGGATCAACCTCAGTTCGACCCAGGGCCCCTCACGACCGACTCCGCAGATGGACAGAGAGCCCCCGGAGCGCCCGTCTCAAGTTCGTGACACCTCGTCTTCCGGCGGCTCTCTCAATCTCGGCGGCATCGTCGTTCCCTTACTCGTCGTCGTTGGTCTCGTCGGCGGTGTCTACACTCTCTGGAAACGACGATGAGCGTCATCGAACTCGACGGCGTGGTAAAACGCTACACTAACGGTGACGAGGAAATCGCCGCCTTAGATGACGTCGATTTCACCGTCAACCGCGGAGAGATGGTCGCAATCGTCGGTCCCTCGGGGTCCGGTAAGAGTACGCTGTTGAACGTCATCGGCCTGCTCGACACGCCGACCGAGGGGACCGTCACCCTCGACGGACAGGACGTGACGGACCTCGGAACCGACGGACTCACCGAACATCGCCGCGAGAGCATCGGGTTCGTCTTCCAAGCGTACCACCTCTTGCCCATCTTCACCGCGGTCGAGAACGTCCAAGTCCCCTCGATGTGGGATTCGAGCGTTGACCGGAAAAACCGGGCGAAAGACCTACTCCACCGCGTTGGTCTCGGTGACCGACTCTCTCACAAGCCGAACCAGCTCTCTGGCGGCCAAAAGCAGCGCGTCGCCATCGCTCGCGCCCTCGTCAACGAACCACATATCATCCTCGCGGACGAACCGACGGGGAATCTCGACCAAGATACCGGTGCGACGATTCTCGACGAGTTGACGCGGATCAAAAACGAGGAGAACGTCGCAATCGCGGCGGTCACACACGACACACAACTAACCGACTACGCCGACCGCACGGTCGAACTAGTCGATGGAGTGAGACGGTGATCTGAATGGATGCCAGTCGCAGACTGCCGAGCATCGTTATGGCTTGGCGAAACCTGTGGCGAAACAGGCTTCGGACGATACTGGCGGCTCTCGGCATCGTCATCGGCGTTATCGCTATCGCCGGACTTGGAATCACCGGGTCCGCACTCCGCTACGGCACGGCCCAGCAGTTCAGCGATATTACGGACCAAGCGACGGTCATGCCCGGTGAAGACGCCGAACAGCAGTATCTGACGGAGTCACAGGTGCAATCTATCAGAGGCGTCGCCTCAAATGCGACGGTGATACCCGTCAAGCAAGGCCGAGTTACGGTTTCGTCGCACACCGGAGAGTCGTATGCGAGCGTCGATCAGGTGACGAAACCACGCGAGTTATACAGCGCGCACAAGGGAACGATACCACAGCCGTTTCGGACCGGTGTCCTGATTAACAACGAAACTGCGGCGTATCTGAACGTCACGATTGGCGACCTGATAATTGTCGGCGACCAGTCGTACAAAGTGCGCGCGATTATCTCCGACGGCGGTATCGGATACCGCAATAGTCGCGTCGTTGTCTCGCCGCCCGCACTCTCCAAACAGGGCTATTCATCGGTAATGATTATCGCCGAGGACGGCGACGCCGCCCAGTACCTCGCTAACGCGACGAAAGACCACTTCAACACCGAAGGAGAGGTCGTCCGAACCTCGTCGTACGGGGGACTCAACCAGCGTGTTGGCTCGCTGTTCAGCACGCTGAACTTGGTCCTTCTCGGCATCGGTTCGATATCGCTCGTCGTCGCCGGCGTCAGTATTCTCAACGTCATGCTGATGAGCACCATCGAGCGCCGTAGTGAGATTGGGGTGCTCCGTGCGGTCGGCGTCCGACGCAAAGACATCCTCCGGATGATTCTCGCGGAAGCGACGCTTTTGGGCGTCATCGGCGGAGCAGTCGGTGCCGTCCTGTCTGCAGGAATCGGTGCGCTCCTGTACGATACGCTCTACAGCGACCCGTTACTCGTGTTCCGGTGGGCGAGCGCCCGGTATCTCATAGTCGGGTTCTGCTTCGGCGCGTTCGCAAGCGTCCTCAGCGGTATCTACCCGGCGTGGAAAGCGGCCAACAAGCGACCTGTCGAAGCGATTCGGAGCTAACGTCAGCCCATCCCGGCTGATACTTTCAGCTCTCGTGGGCGAAAACAATCGTCTGAAGCTAATTGTCTCCGATTGCTGCAGCGACGGTAGTCGAGATGGAGTAGATGGAACGGTCACTGATAGACGCGCTCTACTGGGGAACAAGGTATCGTTTACACTCTACAATCATTTTGCTGGCAAAGGATTCAGTCACCTCTCCCTATGGATTTACAACTGGGCACTGTCTAGTTTAGAACCTCCCCGACCGCGTTTGTCCGTCAAGCGCTCGATACGGTCTCTGGAAGGTATAGTATTGCGCGAATTGTATGATTGAGATGGTGCTGTGCGACCGAGCGTTTGACTCGAAAGCGGTGTATCAGACGCTCTCGAATCTCGATGTGAACCATCTCATCCCGAAACCACAGTACTGAGCATGAGGTCATCGAGACGATGAACGAAGATGGGCAAATCGGGGTGAACAAGGACACTGAATCAGAGTAAACAGGGACACGGAATCGGAGTAAACAAAGACGCAGAGCTGAATACAAATCGCGGCCGGCACGTACGGGGCAAGTAGCGGAGCTGAAAACGTTGTAAACGAACATACGATTTCTCGACGATAATCACAACATCTATTCTAGAACTATCCAGTTGTCTTCTATGAACCGAGCCGCAATTCTGCTCTGTTTCCTGATTTTATTTGCTGGCTGTGTCGGACAAGGGTCTCCATCGACCTCTGCTTCGACCCCCACCGCGGCGCCGGAATCGGTCACGACACAGTCGCCGACACCGACTGTGACATCGACGCCAGCGCCGCCGGAAAATCCATTCCAGACTGAACAGATTCGTGTCGGATACGCCGTGGCCGAGGACGCCAAGAATCGGTCGTACGAACAGGCGGTCGTGAGCGCACTCGACTTCTGGAATAATCGGACAGAGGGTTCGTACGATGCGAACTATACGTTTGTCAGCGACCCTGCCCAGGCACAGATTCTGATTCGGTTTGTCGATAATATCACCTACTGCAATGGGTACGATAATTTGACAGTCGGATGTGCACCCGTTCTCACGAAAGCGGACACAGCCACGTCACCGGAGACCGTCACTGTCGAGGACGACTACGCGATGACGAGTACTCAAGAGATCATCATCCACGAACTAGGACACACCCGGGGACTCGACCACGAAAATCGCTCCGAAATCCCGGTCATGAATGCGACGATTGACACGTTGCTCATCCCGGATCAGGACCTCGAAAATCGGTCTTACGGGTGGAATACGACCGACTTCCGAGTCTACTTCGATACGGCTGGCTCAGTTTCCAGCGCAGAGGAATCCGATTACCGCCGGGAGATTCGGGAAGGGTGGCAGTACTGGAGCACCGAAACCGACCACCTCGAAACACAGACCTCTTTCAAATTTGTTGATAGCAAAGAACAGGCAAACATCGTCGTCAAAGTCGACAGCCGCGAAGGAGTTCGCTGGGAGTGGTGGGCGCTCAACACAGACAGTGATTACAACCTCGAAGTGTACGAAAACGCCACCCTCTACGTCGGCGAACGCAACCCGGATTACATCGACTACAACACCGCCCTCGCTCTGGGGTACCTTCTAATGAACCCGGAGAACGAAACGCAACTCCCGGAGCCATTCGACGGGGATGACGAGTTCGGGAAGACGGAACGCTGGTCAGACTAATCCACTGATTCCGTTATTCTGTACAAGCGGGTCAATTTTTAGATTACTCGCGGAAGCACCGGACCGAACGTCAGGTGTTCACTTAGCCCGAGACACGACCGACGCACCATCGCGTCTCGGTCGCGTGTTGTTCGCAGGCGGCCTCGCCGTCCTTGCGATTCGCAGTCTGATGAATCTCGAAGGCCGTGTCGGATACGCCGAGGCGAAAGGCGTCCCCGAGGCAGACAAACTCGTTACGGCCGCGAGCGAACTTCTGCTCGATGGGAGTCTCGGAATCGGCTTTTGGAAACTCCCCAAACTGGCAGCAGGACAACGGCGAGTGGTATCTACTCCGACCTAATCTTCTGAACTCGACCTCGGAACTACTTTCCGTCTACACTTTAGCCTGCCAAAACCGGAACTACTATGACTATTTAGGTGAGCCTAAACTCATGACGGATACCGACCCGAACCGGGAGGGACCGACACGGAGAGAATATCTCAAGTACGGCGGTGCAGTTGTTGCCGGGGCCTCACTGGCTGGCTGTACGGATGGAAGTGGCTCGACGACGGACAGACCAACCTCGACGCAGTCGGACGAAGGCACAGAATCGAGTGAATCCGAATCCAGCGATGGGAACGCCGCTTCAGACGGCTCGTACTCGGTCACGATGGAACCAGTCGGAACCGTCGAGTTCGACTCGGTGCCGGAGACGTGGTTCCCATACACTGCCGATTACGCCGACATGGGTGTCGCTCTCGGCGAGGGTGACGGGCTCTCGGCTGTCGGTGTAAAAGCTCGCTACGGGACGCACCTCTACGAGGAACTGCCCGGTGTCTCCGTCGACAAGAGCAATCTTACCGAGCTCTGGCAGGACGGGACGGGCAAAGAGCTGTTCTATGAACTTGACGCCGACGTCCACGTCATTGACCCGAACTTCATGGTCAACCGCTTGCAGTGGAGCCAGAGTGATGTCGACGAGATTCGAGAGAATGTCGCGCCATTCTTTGGCAACACGGTTTTCTCGCGTTCTTACGACTGGCACGACTACGCCGACTACACGCTCTACGAAGCCTTCGAGAAGGTTGCACAACTGTTCCAGAAGGAGGCGCGTTACGAGGCGTTCAAGGAGTACCACGACAACCTGCTTTCGGACGTACAGGGGCGGCTTCCCAGCGACACGCCCGACATCGCCTTGTTGTACCCCGCTGGGGTACCACCGGAGTCGTTCTACCCGTACCGTATCGGCGGGGGAACACAGGCGAAACACTGGCAGGACCTGCGTGTCGGGGATGCGCTGGCGAAAAACGACATCACCGACGCGCAAGCCGGTGGCGGAACGATAGACTACGAGATGCTGCTAGACATCGACCCGGACGCCCTTGCAATCAGACTCCAGGGTGAGATTTCACAGGAGTACTTCGAGGAGAACATCGTCTCGCACCTTCGGAACCACGACATCGCGAGCGAACTCAGCGCGGTGAAGAACGACCGCGTCATCTACGGCGGCCTCACCTATCAAGGACCGATTACTCACCTATTCCAACTGGAGCGGGCGGCTCAGGGTCTCTATCCCGATGTGTTCGGTGACGAGCAGTTATTCGACCGCCAGCGGATCGCTGACATCATCGCCGGAGACTCTAACCAGAAGTAGAAATCAACTCCAACACTCACTACGCACGTGTTACTACGTATCTTATTTTACTCTCGGTAGCGCTTGAATGTGGACGCTTGTAGTTTTATACCGGTAGACGTCACTATACGAATTAGCAACGCAAAATCAGATTCTCCGTTTCGGTACGTTCGTCTTGGGATAGCCACGGGAGGGTGTACAGCGTTTGTAGCAGTTCACCCACGCGTGGCTAAGACGTATGCGACCGCGGTGAGACCACCCCACGAGACGACGGCGACGATGCCGATACTAACCAACGGGCCGGCACTCACGAGTCCACCGACGACCCAGACGAGGACTCCAGCCACCGCGAGACCCTGTATCCGACGGCCACTGACTGGTGTCGACCTATTTTGCAAGGTCAGCACCATTCCGTGGCCGCCGAGAACTAACGCACCCAAATAGAGTACGCCTCCGAGAAGACCCCATATCGAGCACAAGCCGGCAGAGAGACCACCACTATCGATTGCATCTACGCTGGTGAGAGGCCCGTTGCTCGACGTTGTCTTCGACTGCGCCGGCTGTTCCATTGCTACCGGTTCCGCCGTGTCGATTGTGGCTGTAGAGGCGTTATTGCTGTCAATCCCGAGTCTGTTTTCGACGCTCAGTCGAACTTCGAGGGACTGGTTTGGCATCGTGACGTTGAGAACCGGCGAAGATTGTGCCGGTTGAGCGGTACCGTTGACGACGAAGTGGTACCGACCGACGGGTGAGTGATTGCTCGTCGAGTTTGCTCCGGAGAGACGTAATTGGCTCTTGGCGGTTGCTGTTGCTGGCGCCTCGATACGCGTGGTTGGCCGTTCGTATCGCGGTCCCGATGTTGCCGTCCGGAACGGCGTGAAATCGACCCAGCCGCGCTCGGTGACGACTGAGTTCCCATCGCCTGCTGGGAGAATTGAAGAGTGATATGGTCCGCTCTCGGTACCCCAGTAATTAGATTCTGCATGGACGGTCCGAATCGGGTCCACGATGATTCGAGCGGTGGTATTCACGTTAATCAAGGGTGCCATATCGACGACCAGTCCGCGATGCTGGCCATAAACGCTGTTGTTGACGATACGGTGATTTTGGACACTCCCTCTGGATTTTTGAATCCCGACTCCAGTTGGCGTGGTGCCGCTCACCTGCCGAATCAAGAGCGAACTCGCTTCCGCAGGCCGCGTCTCACTTTCGCCGTCCGTCCGTAAGACGACTACCGTGTCGTCCCAGAGCTGAGCAACGGTAAGTTCCTCGGTCATCTCGGGGTTCGCCACGAGCTCTTCGAGCGGGATTTTCGCCTGTGCCTGATTGACAATTACGCCGGACGAGCCCTCAGCGACGTAAACACCCGTCCCTAAATAGACGTCAGAGACCAGAACCGGTTCAGCGAACGCGTTCGTGTTGAAGACGATATCGTTCTCTCGGATGGCTGTCTCGACGGCCCCGCGGACGATGACGCCGTAGGAGTTGGCAGCGATGGTGTTGTGTACAACCGAGAGGTTGCTTCGGTGTGTTATCGGACTGGCGACGAGTAGCCCCGAACCGGCGTTGTTCGCTAGTCGGTTCTCGCGGACGTCGACCTGATGGATAAGCAGGTCTGAGCGCACTGTAACACCGTGTCCCGTCCCGTCTCTCACGGTGTTGTTGTGAATCGTCACTTTGCGTGCTGTCGCTCGTGTTTGGACTCCCATCCCCGTCCCCGAGTTGTTGACGACCTCGTTGTGAGCAAGCGTGAGGTTCGACACGGCCGCCCCGGCGAGGGCAAACCCATCGTCGCCGTTGTCTGTGATCTGATTCCCATCGACACTACTTCGTCGCGTCAACCAAGTCTGGATGTTGACTCCGTCGCGTCCGTTGTCGCGAATCGTGTTGTCTGTAAGATGGAATCTGAGTTTAGTGGTCCGTGCATCGATTCCAATTCCGTGGCCGACGTTATCCGTAAGCGTGTTCTTACGGATCGAAATTTCTCCAGCCCGGAAGACTTGTGTACCTGATTGGTGAATCCGGATACCCGTCTGCGCGTCGTGAATACGGTTTCCGTACGCGGCCATCGACGTTTGTGAACGGGCGTCTATCTGGACACCAGCGTCATCAGCTGAGATGTCGTTATTCGAGAGGTCCATCTCGCTTCGTGCCGCGCGGACGGCAATCCCGCTTCCGTCTGTCTCTGAGATTCGGTTGTCGAACAGCCGAAGCCGACGGACGGTATCGGCGGCAACGAATATCCCATTCCCGCCCACTTGGTTAAATGACGACCCACGAACGGTGAGTCGATTCGCACGCGTATTCACCGACGTGCTCCGGTCGATTGGTGACGTGACGTTGCCGACGACGAACGAAGCCCGTACGCCGTCGGATAGCTGTGAGATCGACTCTTTGCGGAGGTCTACTCCGACAGGGTAAATCCCCCGTGTCGATGGGTTGACCGCGTCCTCGTACTCGACGAGGAGCCGACCGTCACTCGGGATTTTGACCGGCCTCGACAGCGAGATTCGCAGGCGTCCATCCGTCGATGAGACATCGGTGACGAGCGAGCCGAAAGACTGCTCGACACTTCCGTTTCGGTTGCGGTCGAGGCCAATCCGTTTGAGACTCGCTGATTCGACGTTTCCGACGGACCCATCCGACAGATACCGCAACTCGATTGTGTCAAATGCCACGCCAACGCCGGCATCGAGGGAGAGCGTGTGCTCTGAACGCAGGTCACGCCCGCTCGGTGACGCCGTCAGCGACACGTCGCCGGTCGTTCCCATCGATGGGGTCGCCCGAATCGCGTGCCCGTCAATCAGCCGAAACGCCGACCGTTCGATGGTAATCGACGGTGTCGCTGCGGTGTCACTGACTGAGAGCCCAGCTGTCGCAAAGTTTCGCAGTGTCGAGTCGACGACTCGAATCGCCCCGTCCGAACTATCCACAGTGATGCCGCTCGTTCCTCCTTCTAACGTCGTATTGCGTACTGTGAGGCGAGATGTGTCCGTTCCGTTGTATCGGATACTTGCCCACCGACGATTGGCCGCGGCTCCGTCAGTCTGTGAAACCGTTACTGGACGGTCGGCCGTGCCATTCGCGTAGAGTGAGCCGTCAACGGACAGCGTGATTCGTTCGGCGAGTTGGACCTCAGTGCCGGGGCGTATCGTCAGCGTGGCACCGGGTTCGACTTGGACATCTTGAACGATTCGATAGGGTCCACCGTCTGGCGTCCACGTCGTATTCGCCGTAATGTCTGACTCGACGAACGTGACGTTCGTACTGGTCTCAGCGGCCGTCACCGGACCGATGAGTGAGATAGACAGTGATGCGACGATGGCGACGATTAGCATCCGTCGAGTCCACTCTTTAGCCACACTAGTCAATCAGATCACACCTCTGGTTAGAGATACCTAATCGTTGAGAAGCTGAAGAGACATATGGCGGGACAAGTTGCTCTAGCGGTGCAGTCTTCTGGGGTGTCACAGAACGGTGGGACCACGTATGCTGGTCGTGCAGTATCCAAAATCGATAAAAAATATCCATACCCGAAATTTGAATTAAATGGGTATATATTCACCGGTTGATACAGGCTCTACATACCGAACGTTCTGCCGCTACGTGGGGTGTTCGACTATTTCGATGCGGCCACTATGTCCAGTACTGTCTCTGGTTTACTCTTCGTTCTCAAATCTGAATCCGTTCGAGCTTCTCTTTCGGTCAAGATTTCCACTAGTGTGAGCCTCCTTTCTCGTCGTTCGAACCACGCCGCCCCGAGTGACGCTGTTCTGCTTCGGTCGTCAGAATCCAGTCGCGGTCCTGTCAGGGCTACCTCGAACAGAAGGGACGAATTATCTCGGTCCTCCGAAACTGTGTTGAGTGGGTTCGAGAAGACCACACTATTAGGTGCTGAAAACCCACTCACCACGGCCTGTCGAGCTGGCGTAGTGCCGATTGGTGTTGAGGAGACTGTCACGCTTCCACTGGAAACTCGTCCGGTGGTCGTAGGCAAGCTTGCCCTCGGTTTGAAAGCCCCCGCAACCAGTAAGCGCGCTGCGGGCCCGCGAACTTGCAGGTGTGACCTTAATCGCGAAAGTGCTTCGCGTGGTGTCCGACACGTTTGCCACTTGAACGCCGTTCTGGGTGTGCGAATTCGGGTAGACCTCGTTGAGGCGTTGGTCATCCGGGAAGTCTGCCTCTCGAACGGCTTCCTCAATAGCATACCTCTCGTTCGCTGCGGAGTGTAGTTTCGTCTGGAGACGCGCGAATTGGCCAGTTTCCTGCTGGCTGACCGACACCTCCGACCGCGAGGCGTACGTCTCTCCGGTCGGAAGCCGGCCGATGACGTGCGCAGCACCGGCGTACTCGAACATATCATCCACGGATGACTCCGGAACGGACGTGTCGCACTCGGGAAGGCGGCCGACGAGTACCCATCCGAATGGGTCGAGTACTGGGTCGTCCCACCCGCCCTCGGCGACGAACGTGTACGTCTCCACGGTGTCGCCACGTGGGTCCGCGACGACGACTTTCACGGGGCGCGCACGCACCATCTCGATGCCAAACGAGTAGTCTTCCCGGACGCTGTTGAGGAGGCCGCGCATGGCGTCAGTCGCGCCGCCTCCTGCGACCGCGACCGGCTTCCCGGCACGGAATGCCTGTGCGAGTTTTGTCCGGCTTGCGGCCGCAGTTGCCAGCACGGCACCCGCGTCCTCAATTGATTCGGTCGTCGACGACGGCTTCGGGAGGTCGCTGTTGTCCCCAGCGATGTATACTGCCGCCTCGTCGAGGGCTGGGCCGGTCTCCTGGTCTAGCCCTGTTGCGGGATTCACGTCCGGCCGACTGCTCCCGAGCGCGGAGCAACCAGTAATCCCGGCGAGCCCAGCGGTGCCTGCGACTGCAAGGAAGTGGCGGCGACTTTTGGGGGGCATTATACAGTCGAATGCCAGTACCGGGGCATAAATCTCGTGTTACTTGGTCCTGATACCAATCATCTACTTCTTGTCTAATTACTGCCTTATTCGATACGCAGGGGAACTGAATGCTCATTTCAATTTAATACACGATGGGCGAGATATATGCATCAAAATCATCCTCCGAAGTTGTGTATTCTTACACGAACCGTATCTGATTAGTCACACGGAAGGGTACGGATAAGTTCAACTTGATACCCACTCATCACTGACATTGATCGTTTGTTCGGTCACCCCGCTGGTCTATTGACCTTCGTCGTCAGCGCCGATTGATTCGTTCGGTCCGATAACTCTCGGATTCGAATCCGGATGCTCCCCGGTTTCGGCCCGTCGTTCGAGTCGCTTCGTCCAACTCTTCCCCAGTTCCTCGACGTCGGCCAATTCGCCGGCCAATTCGCGGTCGTCGGACATCCGGTAGCGAACCTTCGTTGCTCGGGCAACCGACCAGTCCGGGTTGGGGCGGTCGACCAGACGAATCGACTCACCGGGTGCGACCGTCCCAGTCTCTAGAACGCGGAGATACCAGCCGGTGTAGCCAGTCTGCTCGACCTGAACGGCGAGGTCTTTGACCCGCCACCGACGAGCCAGTTTCCAACACGGGGACCGGGGTTGGGTGATTTGGACGGTTGCCTCACCGACCTCGTAAATATCACCGATGCACGCCTCACGCTCGGTGAACCCCTCTATAGTGAAGTTTTCACCGAACGCTGCGGGCCCGAGGTCGACTTCCAGTTTTTCTTCCCAGTACGGATAGTGCTCGCCGGGATACACACAGACTGCCTTCTCCGGGCCGCCGTGGTGTCGGAGGTTCGCCTGTCGGTCGCCGTCGAGATTCGTCTCGCCGAGGAATAACTCGCCGTCGACCGGTTGCTTGTAGAAGGCTGTCTCCCAAGGCCTGTCCATCGGGTCGGCAGCACCCTCGGTACCGTACGTCTCGGGCGTCCCGACCTGAATCGAGCGGATGTGTGCGACAGTCATGGATGGGAGTACCGTTGTATCATCTTCTATGCTGATAGGTGTGACTACTGGTTGGTCCTCGGGGCAGTGCACGGTATAGAACGGGTCTAGTTGACGATACGGATTCGCGCCTGCCTAGCCGACCGTGAATAACCGAACCCGTGCCGGGACGCTCCCTATGGCTGTCCACTCGTCGTCAACTCGCCGGAGCACTGATCCGGTTGTGTGTTCCTGCAAACACGTCTCCGTCACACCGAGCTGATGGCCTCGAACGAGCAACTATCGCAGCTCACCGACGAGTTAGCGGCCGCTGGCATTCCGTCTCGGGTCCAGTCGTTGACGCAATCACGCGATTCGAATGAGCTACTCACGGACCGCCAACAGGAGTTCATCACCGAGGCAGTCAAACGGGGCCTATGATAACCCCCGAGGCTGTACGCTTACCGAACTCGCAGAGGCGTTCGGTATCAACAAATCAGCCGCGAGCGGGATTCCACACCGCGCAGAAGTCGGCTAATCAAGAATTCGCCGCGGGGCTGGTTCCGAAACCAAGCCGGGACTGAGAACGAGAGTAAACAACTCACGCTGAGTGACTCGATTTGATTCAACTAAATGAGGTTGGCAAGCACTTATCTGGATTCCTGCTAAATGTCATCCAAATGGAGGTACTGGACGCCAATGTCTGAGGGAGAACGCAGTCAATACGCGGGGACCACTGAGGAAATTCAGTACGACCCCTCGTCCAGTCGGTACGACCTCTTCGAGTGTCCCGACTGCGGGAGCGTCGTTCTCGCTCTCGGGCGCGACGATTCGCCGATATCCTGTCACGGTGAACCGATGCAGCGGGTAACCGACTGTACGATGAGTGTCAAGCCACCGGATATCCGACAGGTGCTTCTCCAAGCCTTCGGGCTTCCGAAAGCCGGTCTGGACATCTGTCTGTGTGTCATCGGTGAGGGACCACTCTCGGCAAGCGAGGTTGCAGAAACGCTCGGATACGACCGAAGCACGATGACGCGTTACCTGAACAAACTGGTCGAACTCGGCCTGCTTCGTCGGTCAGAACTGAACCGGGAGGGAGGTGGTGTCGTCAACGTGTATCACTCGGTCGACCTTGAACGGATGCGTCACAAGACGTTACTCGGGTTCTACATCTGGGCTGGGGAGGCGGCGTCACTCATCGAGGAGGCGAATCTGGCCAAACAGGATTATCTCGAAGAAAACCCTGACCGAAAACTGCCGGACGTGTTCTGGGAGTCGTTTCCGAAAAACCAACAGTAGCCACCCCCGACCGAACTGGCCGAATCGCAGCCCCCTAGCTTACCTCCCACAACTGGTTTCGAGAACACGTACGTCCGTGCAAGTGATACGAACTACCGACCGAGATACTTTACCACGGATACTGTTACTGTTGAACACATGGCTGATTTTGATGTGATTGTCATCGGTGGTGGAACGGGTAACAACGTCGCCGCGGCGGCTGCTAACGCGGGTCTCGACACTGCTCTGGTAGAACCGGGACCGTTAGGTGGAACGTGTCTGAACCGGGGGTGCAATCCCTCGAAGATGTTGATTCAGGCAGCAAATGCAGCGAATCACGTTCAAGATGCCGAGCGGTTCCACGTGGACGCAACCTTCAACGGAATCGACCACACCGCTGTCGTCAACGAGATGGACGACCTGCTCGGTGGAATCAGCGAGGACATGGAAGCACGGTACCGAGAAATCGAGCAGCTGACACTATTTAAGGAATACACTGAGTTCGTTGACGAGCGGACAATCAAACTCGGGGGCGAAAACGTCACCGCCAAAAAGATAGTCGTCGCGACCGGAAGTCGACCGGTTGTCCCCCCAATCGACGGTCTCGACGACATCGACTATCTCACGAGCCAGGATGCCCTCTACCTTCGACAACCACCCGAAAGCCTCGTTATTCTCGGTGGGGGCTACATCGCGGTCGAATTAGGCTATTTCTTCCAGTCGGTTGGAACCGAAGTCACAATCGTCGAGATGATGGATTCGCTGGTCCCTCGGGAAGACGACGACATTGCCGCAGCGTTCACAGAAATCGCGTCCGAGCGCCACGATGTCTACACCGGTCACCGTGTGACTGCTGTCGAGGAGCGCAGTGGCCGTTATGCGGTCCACGCCGAAACCGAGGTAGGTTCGGAACTGACCGTCGAAGGAAGCGAGGTACTCGTTGCACTCGGACGTCGACCCAACAGCGACAACTTGGGCATCGACGCGGCGGGTATCGAGACCGACGACCGGGGATTCATCCAGACGAACGAGTATCTAGAGACGAGCGCCGAAAACGTGTGGGCACAGGGTGACGTCGCTGGCAACGCCTTGTTCAAACACGCCGGTGACTACGAGAC
Source organism: Haloferax sp. s1 (assembly GCF_058382125.1). Taxonomy (NCBI): domain Archaea; kingdom Methanobacteriati; phylum Methanobacteriota; class Halobacteria; order Halobacteriales; family Haloferacaceae; genus Haloferax; species Haloferax sp. s1. Next base: position 1,738 of record NZ_JBZRPK010000708.1, on the reverse strand, counting down.
TCGCCACACGGTAGCGAACGTCGTCCACGACGAGCGCAGGGTCATTGACTTCTCGGCGATGCCCCACACGATCTTCACCAACCCGCAGATCGCGGGCGTCGGCGCGACAGAGGAGGACCTCGAGGAAGAAGGAACGGAGTACGTCGTCGGTCGGGCATCATTCGCCGACTCGGCGATGGGACGGGCGAAAAAGCTAGAGGAGGGTTTCATGAAGGTCCTTGCCGCTCCCGATGGGGAGATACTGGGAACTCATGCCATTGGATACGAAGCGTCGGCGCTGCTTCACGAGGCCGTTGTCGCGATGCGACACGACCTTTCTATTGACGACGTTGCTGGCACCATCCATGCGCACCCGACGTTGAGTAAGGTGGTCGAGGCTGCGTTCCGGGACGTGCCGAACTAATCGGCTTCCGTCTATCCCGGAGCACCACCGTGAGCTATTTACTCGCCTGAAATTCCGATGCCCGTTGTTCACCCAGGTCCATTAGCTCCTGCAAGAACGCCGGACTCCTGTCGACCTTCGTAGAGCAATGGTATTCGCGTCCCATCTGGATCCGGTGGGTTTCGATCTTTTTGAAGTCGCTTTTGGAGAGATGCCCTTCGTCGATCCATTCGTTGACGCGCTCGACGGCCCGAAGCTCTTGGTTCAGCGAGATGTTCCCTGATAATTCGTTCCGTCGGTCGGCGATTTCCTCGAGCGAGGTTGGTTCTTCTGCCCGCGTCTGGGGATTGATTTGAATCACCCACAGCTCTTCGGGTTTGCGCTCCACATCGGCGACCACAAGGTCACTGATAGGTGGATTTTGGCTGAATAGCCCGTCCCAGTGGTAGTGGCCGTTTATTTCGACGGCTTCGAAGAGGTTCGGGACGGCTGCGCTGGCAAGTACCGCCTCGGGAGTTACGTCCTCGTTCGTGAACGTCTCGAACTCGCCAGCGTTGATGTTGACCGTCCCCACCACGAGTTCGGGAGTCTCACGGCCACAGAGATCGGGCACCGAATCGAAGTCGATATGACGGTTGAGGACGCGCTTGATACGATTTTTACCGAGCTGTGACCCCGGTAGCTGGTAGGGGCTAAATTGTGGGAACGGGTAGCCGTTGCTCTCCATGTGGTGCCATCCGACAACCCAGTCGTTGGTGATCCTATCTGGAATGGTGTCGGCGGCGAGGTCCCCCCAGAGTGCGTCGAGAAGTTCGATGGAATGTTCCGCGTCGGCCGTGACGAGGCCGTACCACACTGCGAGTGCGTTGAACGCACCGCCGGACGTTCCGCTGATGCCGACTAGCTCGTACTCGTCGTTCCATTCGCGGAGTAACTCCTGCAGTACGCCTGCGGTGAATGCCGTGTGACTGCCGCCGCCTTGACAGGCAATCGCGACTTTCGTGGAATCGGTGTCACTCATAAGTCGTTGTGCAATTCATTCATAGGTTATCGTATGATTTGTCCATAGATTGTCGTGTAATTTACTCATAGGTCGTCGTGTACCCCCCATCCCAGAGCAAGTCGCCGCCGTTGAGATGCTTGCCGTGGCTGGAGAACCCGAACACGAAGAGGTTTGCAACCTCGGCGGGGGTAAACATCTCCTTGGTGCGGGCCTGTCCGAGCATTACGTCCTCGACGGCCTCCCGTTTGGTGATACCGCGCTCCTCGGCCGTGTCTTCGTATTTGATTACCATCAAACGGGTGAGGACGTACCCCGCGCCGCTTGGAAAAGCTTTAAGGCCCCCCCCGCCCTCG
>NZ_JBZRPK010000533.1:0-6814 GCF_058382125.1 Haloferax sp. s1 | reverse complement strand
CACGAGACCGGCGCGACCGTCTGGTGCCGTCGCGGCTACGAACGTCTCTTCGCCGAAGCGACCGGCGTCTCCCCGGACAGAACCTTCGTCGAGGGGACGACCATCCCCGTCGGCGCGGGCGTCGAAGTCCTCGATACGCCGGGCCACGCCCGCGACCACGTGGGCTTCGTCGTCGGTGACGACTGCCTCTGTGGAGACCTCGCGGTCGCCGAGGGGAGCGTCGTCGTCGGTGCGCCCGAAGGCGACGTGCGGGCGTACCTCGTCGCGCTCAGGCGGCTCCACGCCCGGAACCCGGGCAGGCTGCTGCCCGGTCATGGTCCCGAAGTCGAAGATTCGCGCACGACACTCGCCCGACTCGTTGCGCACCGAAACAGCCGCGAGGAGAAGGTTCTCGACGCGATACGGGCGGGCAACGAGACACCCAACGCCGTGACCGACGCCGCGTACGACAAGGACATCGCCGGTGTGCGCGACCTCGCTCGTGCGACGGTCGTCGCCCACATCGAAAAACTCGCCGCCGAGCGTCGCGTCCGGTGGGACCCGGTCGAGGGGCGAGTTACCCCCGCGTAGAACCGCGCCGCTCTTGCGTCTCGCGCCCGCACCACGGGTATGAACCTCGAAGCCGAACTCGCCCGCGCCCGTGACCTCGACGTGTCGGAGTTGGCCGACGCCATCGAGTCCATCGGCTTCGAATGCACACGCTGCGGTGCCTGCTGTAAGGGGTACGAGACCGACGACGGCCCCGAGCCACATACGGCGACCGTCTTCCCCGACGAGGTTCGAGGCCTGCAGGAAGGGGCCGACGAGAACTACGACTGGCGCGACGTGGCCAGACCGATGCCGTACGGACTCACCGATGGCGACGACGGTCTCGAAGGCGAGACGTTCGAGTGGGCGCTCCAGACGAGTGCCTGCGGCGACTGCCGATTCTACGAAGAGGACGAAACCGGACAGGGGGCCTGTCAGGTCCACGACAACCGGCCGCTTATCTGCGAGACGTATCCCTTCAGCGTCGACCTCGGCGGCACGAGCCAACCCATGGGTGAAGCCGTCGATGAAGAAGGAATCGTCCGGGCACACGAGTGCGAGGGACTCGGTCGAGACATCTCCCGGGAAGACGCGGAGGAGCTGGCGCGAGCGCTCAAAGAGCGGGCGGTTCGCGAGTTAGAAGAAGCACGCGCCGTCGCCGACGCCTACGAACCGGTCGAAACGGATGCGGGAGAGGTCGTCGTCCACGACTCAGAAGGGGCGAAACACCCCGACGGAACGTCGATTCCGGAGTGAAATCTCACGGACGGCGGTACATCTTTAACACTCCGGACTGACCACATATTGGAGGTCTTACGGTGGAAATCTCAGATAAACTCCTGTGTCTGTTCAATGCTGACGTTCGCACCGAGGACGACCGATACGTCGTCGAAATCCCTCGTCGCGAAGTCGAGGCCGGTGCTATCGAAGCCGATGAAACGTATCGCGTCGCACTCATCTCTCGCGAGACGCACGAGACCGTAGAGTCCGAATCGAACGGCGGTGCTACCCCATCCGCCGAACCACAGCCCCCGGTCGAACCCGGAGAGCTTCGCTACGTCGAAATCGAGGACATCGGCAAGCAAGGGGACGGCATCGCCCGCGTCGAACGCGGCTACGTCATTATCGTCCCCGAGACCGACGTCGGTGAGCGCGTCAAAGTCGAAATTACCGAAGTCAAGTCCAACTTCGCCGTCGGCGAAGTCGTCGAAGACGACTTCTAACGCGACGCTTCTTTCGAAATCGACGCGTCTGCATTTCGTCGATTTCTCCGTTTCTGTCCGAGCGATAGAGCGACTAATGCACCACTATATTTACAAAAACACATTACTGGGAACAATCATTTTATCCCCCTTCGAAGTTGCCGTTGATGGCAACAGCACGGTCAGTAATCTGGCGATATTACGCCTATCGGATAACTGGGGCAACCGGCTTTTACCTCCCCGTCAGCATTCTCTATCTCCGCCACCAGGGGTTTGGCTTGGCATTTATCGGCGTGGCACAGGCGGCGTTTCTCTTCGGGATGGTTATCGCGGAGATTCCGTCGGGGTATCTCGGTGACAGAATCGGTCGGCGGGCGAGTCTCGCGGTCGGTAACACGCTTCGCGCTTCGGCCATGGTCGGACTCGTCCTTGCCTCCTCGCCAGTCGCCTACCTCGTCGTGAAAGTCGTCTGGGCGTTCGGCTGGGCGTTCAGGTCGGGAACGCAAAACGCGTGGCTTTACGAACTCCTCAAGCAGTATTTCGACGAGTCGGAGTACGCCCGCATCGAGGGACGCGGCAAGATGGGATTGTTGATAACGTCCGCGGCGACCGCAATCGCGGGCGGGTATCTCTACAGCATCGACGCCGCGCTTCCCTTCGTGGTCAACGCCGCACTCGCCGCGCTCGGTATCCCGATTCTGTACACGCTTCCGGCTGTCGGCGACGGGTCAGCTGATTCGGACGACCCCGGCGGCTCGAACGACTCCGTCTTCACCGTCCGCGAGGCAGTCCATATGCTTCGCGTCCAAGCGAAGCGACCGGCGGTTCGATGGCTCGTCGCCTACGCCGCGCTGTTCAACGGCCTCTTCGGGATGACCCGAACGTTCGAACAACCCGCGCTCGACAGCCTCGGTGTCTCGGTCGTCGGGTTGGGCGTGCTGTACGCCGGGTTCAAACTGGTCTCGGCCGGTGCCGCCTCGACCGTCGGCGTGCTCGAAGAGAAACTCGGTATCCGCAGAACGTTCGCACTTCTTGGCCCTCTCTTCGGCGTCGTCTACGCGAGCATTGCGCTCACCCCACTGTTTTTGGTACCGATGCTCTTCCTCTATCGGAGCACCCGCGTCGTTATCGCTCCGCTCCGCAATCAGTACCTCAACGACCGACTCGGCGATGTCGGACGGGCGACTGTCCTCTCGGGTGCGTCGATGGTCCTCTCGACGGCGAGTGGACTCGCCAACCTCGCCGGCGGGGCAATTGCAGACTCACTCGGCCCGGTGACGTTCCTTCCGTGGGCGGGGCTTACCGTCGCCGGCGCGGCGGGAGTCCTCTGGGTCGCAACCTCGCCAGTTCGGTCTTCCGACGACTCCACTCGGACTGACCCCACCGGGGCCGTCAGCACAGACTGACTCGGCACTCGACGCGGAACAGACCACACGTGCAAGTGAACGACCACGACCCACCACAGTTTCGAGTGAATGGGAGAGCACGCTTGCAAGTGAAGAGGAGAGAAAGAGACGTTCTGTCGCTTACTGAACGTACTTCGAGAGGTCTGCATCGACGTCGACGCTTCCCATATCCCCGACGTCTCCATACGGTCGATTCACCACGATGTCGCCCGCGGTGGACCGTCCGATACCGGGGATAGCTGTGAGTTCGTCCATCGAGGCCTCGTTGAAGTCGAGCGGGAAGGGGACGCCCGTAACCGACCGGTAGCCGTGGTCGACGACGGCCACGTCGATGTTCTTTCCAAGGTCTCGTTCACCCGGAATTCCGACCAAAAGCGGGTACGTCCCGAGTTGGCGGCCGAACGTCCGGCCGTCTTGGTGGTACTCCAGATGGACGTTCGGGAGAACCGTCCCCGGCGGGGCGACCCGTCGGAGCATCGGCCGGTCGATTTCCTCGCGGACTTCCTGTTTGTACGTCTTGAACAGTTGCTTGTGGTCGCGGGCGATGTCAGCGCCGGTGTCGGACATGTCCGTCCCGTCGAAGGCCATGACCTGCCGGATGTTGATGCGGCGGACCATCAGCCCCTCGTCGTAGACGCGCTGGAGGAATCGCTTGTTGTGCTCGAAGGTTTCCTCGCGTTCGCCCTTCAGGCCGTGCAGGAGATTGATTCCGGGAAGGAGTTTCGGCAAGCGGTTTGCGGCGTCGGGACCGTGTGTCGGTGCGTCGGCCGGGTCGTCGCCGGGTCGCCACCCGGCAACCTCGTTGACGATTTTGACCGCCTCGAAACACTCGTCGGCGGAGACGTTGAGGTTGTTCTCCTCTTGCACCACGGGGTCGGCGGATTCGAGGCCGAACGCCGCGGTGTCGCCCGCCGTGTTGTGCTCGGCGATGATACTGAGGGCTTCGCGGGATTTCTCGGGCCACCCGACGATGGTGATGGGATTGACGTTGTCGAGGTGGAGCGTCCCGAGGTCCGGTGCGACCTCTCGAATCCCGCCGTAGAGACGGCGAAGCGCGTCCGGGTTCGGGGCTTCGCCATCGCCGCCGAACGCGAGAATATCGGCCTGTCGGCCGAGACGGAAATGTCGCGCACCGCGGTTGTAGAGGTTCTCTACCTCCTTGACGACGGAGTCAGCGGTTCGGAACGCGGGATTTCCGTACAGCGGTTCGGTACAGAACGAACACCGGTAGGCACACCCGCGGGAGGTCTCCATCTCACAGATGAGGTACTCCGGATGGTTGGGGTGCTGTTCGACGACGAACGCGCCCTTTGCGGCCCAGCGGTCGAGTTCCTCGTTGTCGCGCATCCGGTTGCCGAAGCCTTCGAGTCCGGAGTCGATGAGGTCGTAGGTGGCCGCCTCGATGTCGCCTTTGGCGACGAAGTCGTAGTCGAGGTCCTTGCGCTCCATGTCCTGTCCGCCGGCGTTTTCGTCGCCGACGCCGAAGCGAATCGGGCCACCCATGAGCGCCGTGCCCTCGGCGACCCACGCGAGTTCGCGGACTTCGTCGGGTTCGGCGGGCGTGCCGCCCACGTACTTGCCGGGAACGGTCATGCCGCCGATGTAAATCATGAGGTCGGCGTCAGCCACGTCGCGCCACTTCTGTCGGTCCTCGCGGAGTTCGTCGATGGTGTGGTAGACGACGTTGGACTCTGGGACGCCCGCGTCGACCACCGCACCCGCGGTGAATCTGGGATACGTCGAGATATACGGCGGCACGCCGAAGTGCGCCGGTTCGTCGACGTATCCGTCGACGATAGTCACGGTGAGGTCGGCGGGGTCGGTCATCGGTCGCGGTTCGCGTTCGACGCTGAAAACGCAACCGGTCGAGCGGCGCTGTCTCCGTGCGCCCAGAGAGACCGTATGGAGGGAATAGACGCCCGGAGACGGTCCACGAGGTTCCGACTCCCGCGCGTTTATGAGCGTGGGAACGCAACGGATGGACATGCCCGCGACCCTCGAAGTCAAGTGCACCAACGAGGACTGCGAGCTCGATATGTTCGAGCTGCATTACACCTACGACATGCCCGACGACGTGACGGTGGCGGACTTCTCCTGTCCGTACTGCGGCGAACAACGGTTTTTAGAGGAGATTGAACTATGAGTGACCTCCGTAAATTCGGCGAGTCAGCCGCCAACGCCGTCCTCGAACGGGTCGGCCGCGGCGTCAGCCAGATGCAAGAGTACAAGCCGCTCGCGTACGACCTCCTCGAATCCGAGGACGCCTACCTCGTCGTCTTCGATGCACCCGGTGCCCGCGCCGAAGACGTACAAGTCCGCTTCCTCGACGGCGAAGTCGAAATCCGCATCGACCGCTTCCGCGACTTCCACGAGGGCTTCGAGATGCGCTTCCCCGGTCGCGGTCTCACTCTCTCCGGTAGCGCTGCACTCCCCTCCGATGCGGCGGTCGAAGCCGCAGAGGGAACCGCGACGGTCAACAAAAACGGTACGCTCGAAATTCGGATTCCAAAGGACGGGCGGGCGAGCGACATCGCCGTCACGGAACAAGCAGACGAAGAAGAGACGAGAGACGAAGAAGAGACGACGCCCGACGAAGCGTCGGAAGACGGTTTCGGCGACGTAGACGGCCGAGACGCCTGAAGTTCGCTTATTTTAGCATCCGTCGTCGCTGCCGTCGTTGTCGTCGTTGTCGTCGTTGTCGCCATCGCCGACATCACTGTCGCCATCGTCGCCCTCGCCGTCGAGTGTCATCCCCTCGACCACCGTAAACGACTCGTCGCCGTCGAATCGACTCGGGTCGAACGCTTTCGGAATCGACCCACGTCCGTCTCCGAGCACCGCTTCCGCGAGGGATTCGCCCATCGCTGGTGCCCACATGAACCCGTGGCCGTGCCAGCCGGTGGCGACGTAGACACCATCCACAACCTCGCCGACGAGCGGGTTGTTGTCCGGCGTCGAGCCACAGAGACCGGCCCACGCTCGCCCGAGTTCCGGGTCGAGTTTGGTCCGGTGGCGAGCGGTATCGAGTGCGTCCTCGATGAACCAGTCGTCCGCCGCCGGGTCCCAGTCGTCCGAGTCCGCTTCGACCGCCTCGACGCCGTCACCAGCGAGGACGCCAGCGGGATGCGGTCGGAGATACGACCCGTCGGTCGCGTCGTAGACGATAGGACCGCGGTAGTCGCACTCGCCGACGAGCGCCTGTGCCCGGTATGGTTTGAGCGCGATTAGGTAGCCAGCGTCGGCAAGGAGACAGCGCGAATCGATACCCGCCGCGACCACGACGGCGTCGAACCGGGCGGATAGCTCGTCGGTGACGACAACAGTCGGCGGCTCGGCGCGGACCGCTACTTCGTCGCCGACGCGGAACTCGACGCCGGCGCGCTCGCATTTTTCTACGAACAGGTCCACGTAGGCCACCGGGTCGGCCCACCCGGCGTTCTCGGCGACGCCCGCGAGTGCAATGTCGTCAGTGCGGATGGGAAATCGCCCGCCCAACTCGGCGGTGTCGACCAGTGAAACGTCCCGGTCGTGGACCCGCATTCGTTCGACCGACGCCGTGAGCGCGGTTGCCGCCGACTCGTCGCCTTCGCGGGCGAGAAACACGTAGGGCGTCTCGTGAAAGACGAACTCGCCGTCGCCCGAGAGCGACCTGAATCGGTCCATCGCGCGGTCGGCGAC
>NZ_JBZRPK010000534.1:0-6746 GCF_058382125.1 Haloferax sp. s1 | reverse complement strand
CATGGGAGAGAGCCGAATCGTCGGTGATGCTATCCCCATCCCCGGTGACGGAGCAGCGACAGGCCGCGTTGCGGGAACGTACATACACGACCTCTTTGCGAACGAATCGCCGCGGAACGCGTTCCTCGACGCAGTGTACGAGTCAGTCGGTCGTGAGCGTCCGACTGAGGCACGGTCGGAGACGGACCCGTACGAACGGGCCGCGGCACTCGTCGGCGATAACCTCGACATCGACTCACTCCTCGATACCCTCGGGTTGGATTGAGCGACGTAACTGGACCGGAGCGACGTAACGACAGCGCCGAGAGTGATGAACCGTGACATATCTATCCGCAGAAATGTTCTTATCCATGGAGTCAAGCCGTCAACTATGTCCCAATCGATGTATCTGCTCGACTCGTTCGACGACGACGATTGTACGTACTGCGACGGCGACCTGGTGGTCAGGGACTACAAGAGTAACGAGGCTATCGTCTGTGACGACTGCGGGACGCCGGCAGTCCAACTCTGGTAAAACAGCCGACAATCGAAGTCTTTCGACGTTTTAGTTCGTTCCGTTGATGATGTCGGCGACGCGCTGACGGTCGAACAACTGTTCGTCTTCCGGAATCTCCGGGTACGGTCCCTTCTCGTATGTCGGCCACGCGCCGAACTGCTCGGGGTAGAGCTGTTTTGCGGTCATCTCCAACTGGAATAGGTTGAGAATCGGCCCCTGATAGCGAGCGCCCTGCGCGTGGATACGGCCGTTTTTCACCGCCGAAATCTCGCTTCCGACCGGGTCGTCGGTGAACATCGCTCTGGTTGCGACCATGTCCGTCGTCGGGTGCATTCCTCCGAGCGAGAAAATCACGTCCGGGTCGGCTTCGAGAAGCGTCTCAAAATCGACGGTCGAGCCGGACTCGAAATCGTCGCCGAACGCGCTTTCGACACCCAGCGGGCGCATGTGCGCCGTCAGGTATCCGGGTTGGTTCGCGTCGTAGGCGTAAATCGTCTCGAAGTTGCGGGAGGCGAGCATCACGGCGGTCGGGCGGTCTTCCTCAGCGGGGAGGTTCGACGAAATCGTCTGTAGAAGGTCGTCGTGAATCGACGCGAGTGCTTCGTACTTCGCTTCGGCTTTGAACACTTGCGCGACCTTCTCGAAGATTTCCCAAAGCCCGTAGAACTGGTACGCATCCGCCCACTCCGACGGCGGGCTTCGGTTTCGGTCGCTGAAGGTGTTCCCGAACCACGGGCTGACGTTCTGTTCGATTTCTTCGAGGTCCGCGGAACTCCAACTCCCGAGAGCGGCCACGTTCGCCGGGTCCGCGAGGTGAACGTCGCTGTCGAGTTCGTACAGTTTCTCTTTCGTCGGTTCCCACGAGGAGTACAAGCCGCTCCAGTCCAGAGAAACGCCGTCGAGTCGCACGACGAACTGGTTCCACAGCGCGTCGTAGTAGTCGGGCGCGTGCATCGAGTTGACGGCGTCGCCGTGACCGAGTGCGAACGCCATTCCTGCGTGGTGCGTCAGGCGCGTGAAGACGGTCTCCGGCACGCCGTCGAACTCCACGTCGCCCATCGGGGCCATGGAGACGGTGTACGAGTCGCCGTCGGACGATTCCGTCGTCGCCTCTGTCGTGGATTCCGAGGTCGACGTTGCGGTCGCGTTCGAACCCGATTTTGTCGTCGTCCCCTCGCCCGAATTGCCCGTACAGCCCGCAATCAGGCCGCCAGCGGCGACCGCGAGCCCAGATTTAAGATACGTCCGGCGAGTCGCCGACTGCTCCTTCTTTGCCATAATAGTTTTAGGACAGCCTAAAATACAAAGAGTCATCGATTTTAGGATGGCCTAATTTTGTCTATATGTTAGAAATATGAATAGACATCATGCATCCGTCTTTAGCTAAGAGCAGAACCACGTGACAGCGACGGCTTATCGAGGCTTCTTTTCGAGAGGAATGAGGAGGCAACCGTTGTGCACACAGAAGCCTCCTCATCGAGAATCATGCGTCGGCTTACTACACTGTTTCCCTCCGAGTTCCTCGAAGAGCACGCCGAGGAACTCGGCGTGGTCGAGCGAGAGGGCAAGCTACAGGTTCCAGTCCTCGTGTGGGCGCTCGTGTTCGGCTTCGCCTCAGGTGAGAGCCGAACTCTCGCAGGGTTCAGACGCAGCTACAACTCCACGGCTGATGAGACGATTTCACCTGGCGGCTTCTATCACCGGTTGACGCCGACACTCGCGGAGTATCTCCGCGAGCTCGTCGAGCACGGCCTCGACGAGGTCGCTGTTCCCGAGGCTGTTGACGCTGATATCGACCGATTCAGGGACGTGATGATCGCTGATGGAACGGTGTTGCGGTTGCACGAGTTCCTCTCTGATGAGTTCCAAGCCCGTCACGAGGAGCAGGCTGGAGCGAAGCTCCACCTGCTCCACAATGCTACCGACGAGACGATTGAACGGATGGACGTGACGGACGAGAAAACGCACGACAGCACGCTGTTCAAGACGGGTTCGTGGCTGCAAGGACGGTTGGTTCTGCTCGATCTGGCGTATTTCAAGTACCGTCGCTTCGCGTTGATCGACGAGAACGACGGCTACTTCGTGAGTCGGCTGAAGCAGAACGCAAATCCGGTGATAACGGCGGAATTGCGGGAATGGCGCGGCCGCGCCATTCCCTTGGAGGGGAAGCAGATCCACGATGTAGTCGATGACCTCTCGCGGAAGTACATCGACGTAGCGGTCGAAGCGGAGTTCAAACGTGGGCCGTACAACGGGACACGGTCGCTGGATACGAAGCGGTTCCGCGTCGTCGGCGTCCGTGACGAGGACGCAGACGACTACCACCTCTACATCACGAATCTCCCGAGAGAAGAGTTTCTCCCGGCGGATCTCTCAACGCTGTATCGGTGTCGCTGGGAAGTAGAGACGTTGTTTCGTGAGCTGAAGACGCAGTACGAGTTGGACGAGTTCGACACAAGCGACCCGGATGCCGCGCGCCGCGGCATCCGAGCTGTAGCGCCCAAGCCCCGGCTTCTTACGCACTTGGACCAGTCAGTTAAACGTGCTCGGTGGCAGGAAACACGAATCGGTCTCTTGCGTCCCATATCTTGTTCCACGCTCTCATGGGATAGCAGAATTTCCATAGTCAGTTAAGTGTGAAAAGTGAGGCGGGAGAAATTCTTTGTGGTCAATGGCAAAAATACCCCGCCTCCGCGGGAGGAGTGGCTGGGGTGGTTTTGGTTTTTTGGAGCGCGGGCGGGCAACCCGGCCAGCGACGGGGCTCGGTTTTCCGGTTGACCTGGCGGGAATGGCACCCTCCGAAGACACCCCTTGTTTTGGTTATGGGCGTTTCGGATAATACTCCCCCACGTCACACGCGCAGCGTGGAAGGCACTCTCAGTTCGCCGCTCGATCCCAGCGAACTGCCCACCTGACGACCGGTTCGAGCGGTAATACCGACCGGGACAACTCTCCAAGCAGTGACAACGCTGTCGTGTCGGCGGCGGTAGTTCGCCGCCGACACCTTCGTGAGATCGCTGGCCTGAAGTGGACGTCAACTGCTGGTCCGGCGACTGTTTCATCAGTGAACTCGCTCGTCAGAACCAGTTAGCCAAGGACGCTTTGTGAGGTACTGAAACGAACGAAATTCTCTATTTTCGGCTGTTTTCGACCACTACAACCGCTCTCACCGAAATCTTTCTCAAAGAACTGCGGCACAAACACGATGTCGAAACCACCGTATTTCTCTTCGATGGTGCGAAACATCTCCAACCTGCACTGCAACGAGCCGGGCTCCGATTTCAGACAGAACGCCACGGAAATCGAAACGCCATCGAACGTATTTTCCGAGAAGTAAAGGGTCGAACCTCTTCGTTTTCAAACTGCTTCAGCAACGTCGAACCGAGTACAGCTGAAAACTGGCTCCAGAGTTTCGCTCGCTGGCACAATGCTCCAAACTAAACACTGCCATTTGTGGTGTGTAACCAGTGTGCGGTAACAGTGTTCGTTATCCAACCGCCAATTCGACCAAAGATAACCCCGAGTACACATAATACACTCAATATAACCACGGAGAAAATAGTGAACATAAACGGTCCGCCCTTCCAGCTTGTAATATATGCCATATTAGGCGGGATAGATAAAATAAAGCTAATGATGGCACCAATAAATGCAGTGCGGAGTCCCGCGGCACCCGGATCTGCCGAACGAGCGACTGCGATACCCCCAGCAAGTACGGTCCCGAATAACAATATTGAACCAGAAGGGCCCTGTCCAGAGATGGACAGCGAATTTCCGACAACGTTGATAGCTAGCCCACCCAGCGCACCGAGAACTGCAATCCGCCATACCTGAGGAATGCCGCGAATTCGAGGGGTATATACCATACCAAATATATCTATGTGTCTTTGTGCTAATATAACTTTCGGAGAATAAATGGGCACTGTCTAGTTAACCTCCTGAGCTGGCGTTCTTCCGTCGAGCGATTGATGCGGTCGCTGAAAATTATAGTAATGAACGAACAGTGCAAGCCACTGTCGGAGGCTCTGCCGACTACCCACCCACGAGTTGTGGAAACGGTCGACCCGCATCTTGAGCGTGTGAAACCACTTCTCGATGAGGTTTCGCTCTGTGTAGTCGACTCGACCGTTTACTCCTAATCGAGAGAAGGCAGTCCGATAGCCGAAGGCATCAGCCAGAAACACCGTGTTTGAACAGTCGTGTTTCTCACAGACTCCGTGGAGAAACGCAGCCGCCGGATTAATCCCGTGACGCTTGAACAGCGCAACGTCAAGAATCACTTTCGTGTCGAGGTCTATTGCAGCATATAACCAAGACCACTTGCCATTGATCTTGACAGCGGTCTCGTCGACCGCGACCCGCCTCGGCGTCGCCTTCGGCGGGTCGGAAACGCTGTCAGCCAACCGATGTACCCACTGGAAAATAGCTTGAAACGAGCGTTTTACGCCGAGAAGACGCAGAATTGCTTCTGTCTCTCTGAGCGAAAGGCCGGCAGCATGGAGTCGGACGGCGACGCCCGTCAGGGCGTTCGCCGTCCGCTCCCGCTGCCAACATTCATAATTCGCCGTTTCCAACGACTCTGTGAGCAGTTCTAGGTCAAGCAAAGCACTAGATCTACGAACTGCTCGCTTCTCAAACTGGCCTAACTAGACAGTGCCGGCCTACCAAATGTAAAAATTATTCAATACCAAGATGGTGGTTTTTAGCCACTCAATTACGTCACTAAATCAATTTTCGTGGTTGTTCTAGCTCTCACCAGCCATCTCCAGTTTAACTGGATAGTTTCTACATTTCTAGGACAATAGACACAATAATTTTATGGCACGGTCTAGATGAGCCAGTTTGAGAATTGAGCAGGTCGTTGAGTTAGTTTGGAGACGCTCGCAGACCTGCTCAGCGAGTGCGTTACAGCGGATTTAGCAGAAACGTGGGAGCGTTCGCCGTCCACTCCACGCGACCGGGCGTTCACTGAGAGAAACTTCGCAATACGATGATTCTCAGAGACCACATCAAACACTTGATGGACGAACACCGGTCGAGGAGGTCACTAACTAGACAGTGCCAATAAAAACAATTTTATCAATTTATACACACTACCTCGGCTATGGATAGACGTTCATTTATTTCAATAGTAGGAGCAAGTGCCATGTTGGGGGTATCTGGGTGTATCAGCCGCGGCAGAAATTCGAATTCAAACGCCTCGAAAGTCGAATCCAGAACACCAACTCCGGTTGAATCGTCCGGAAAAAGCTGGCCCATGGTCGAACACGATGCGCGAGCAGCAGGACACAATCCAACGCTCGAAGCTTCAAAACCGGGGAAATAAGAATGGAAAATCACGATTCCAGAAAACCAATCGCCAACTGAAGTTGTGGTTGGACGCGAACACACCTATCTCGGAATCGCAGAGTACGATGCCGATCCTGTGGAGTCGAGGGTTGAGGCCAGAGCGCTAACCGATGGGTCGGTCCGCTGGACAGTATCGATGCCGTATTCAGGGGTCGAGCCGCCAGCACTGGGGACAGGGCCAGACGATAAACTGACGGTCTTTGCGGTCTCAGTATGCTCGACTAACTAATTGCTTCGTGTGTTATTGTCTGAATTTGCACTTCTGTTAATAATCTGCTCTGCTTCATTTTCACTTTCAAGTTTAAGTACGTTAGTACTTGTCTCAAATCGGCCGGGACGACCGAGAATATAGATTTCGACGGCAATGTCTTCTCCCTGATAATCATCAATATTCGAAATTTCAATTTTGTTGAATGGATTATCTCCAGCCAAACGATACTCAATGGTATAGTAGCCACGTTTTTCTTCCCACTTATTCGTGATTAGACGATCATTCCGTTTCATTCCGTAGGAGGTATTTTTATCAGCATTCGTGTCTTGAAAGTGGATAATATCCTGGTAAGTGTGTTCAAACACCAGTTCATCACCACGGAGAACTCGGATTTCCAGATCCTGCTCTTGGATACTTGCATTATGAATAAGAATAAACCAGAGTCGGTACTTCTGACTATTGAGAAGACGGTGATTACAACCCGCAACCCCTGCCATAGAACCGACACCAATTGTTTTCAAAAATAGTCGACGATTCATATTATAATTACCTCCTAATTTGCGTGTCGAGATTAAACTTGATTCCCTGAGTTCGGTTGTTGAAACGATTCTTTATTTGGTTATGACCATGCCCAGGAGCCTGTCCAAGAATCCACTTGGCCAAGTACATCGGATACGCGGGTGACTCTAC